>CAKOZB010000114.1 GCA_934131055.1 uncultured Clostridia bacterium
CATTATAAGAGACGAAGTATTCACTTTTCTTCGTCTCACAAATAACTTAAACATCTGATTTATTAACCCTAGTTTCGCCCAAAAAGGGGCGTCCCTATTGGGCGAAATTTTTGATGCTATTTTTATTTTTCTAGTACTTCTTTACATCTTGGGCATAATCCATCTTCTAGATGGTCATTGTACATCCAACATCTTTCGCATTTTTCACCTGTTGCATGTTCTACTTTTACTCCAAGTTTTTCTTCTTGTTTTCTGTTATTTTCTTGTATTTCTAGTCCAGATACGATTAGTACAAGTTTTATTAATTCTTCATTTTCTTTTAAGAATTTGTATTCTTCTCCTTCTGCATATATTGTAACTTTTGCGTCTAGAGAGTTTCCTATTGTTTTTTCTGCTCTTGCAAGTTCTAAGTCTTTTGCAACTATGTTTTTAACTTTGATTATTTTCTCCCATTTTTCTGCTATTTCTTTGTTATCCCATTCGTCATTTGGAACTGGATAGTCTGCAAGCATTGGGCTTTCTACATTTTCTTTTTTTGTGTGATTCATTGCTGACCAAATTTCTTCGGCTGTGAATGAAATCATTGGTGTTAATATTTTTACTAGTGCATCTAGTATGTAATACATAGTTGTTTGTGCTGCACGCCTTGCTACTGAATCTGCTTTTTCTGTGTATAATCTATCTTTTATTATATCTAGATAGAAGCTACTCATATCTACAACGCAGAATTGGTTTACATCGTGGTAGCAGTTTCCGAAACTGTATGTGTCGTAATCATTTGTACAGTCTTTAATCAATTTATTCAATCTTGTTAACGCCCATTTATCTATTTCTTGTAAATCTTCATAAGCAACTGGCTTTTCAGGGTCATAGTCATAAGTATTTCCTAAAATATATCTTGCTGTATTTCTTATTTTTCTATAAACATCTGAAATTCCTTTTAGTATGTCATCTGATAAGTTTACATCCATAGAATAGTCTGACGATAATGCCCAAAGTCTTAATATATCTGCTCCAAATTTGTTTGAAACATCTATTGGAGATACTCCGTTTCCTAAGCTCTTAGACATTTTTCTTCCTTGACCATCTACAACGAATCCACAACATAGAACTTCTTTGTATGGGGCTATTCCATTTACTGCAACTGATGTTAATAATGAAGATTGGAACCATCCTCTATATTGGTCATTTCCTTCTAGATATAAGTCTGCTGGGTAGTCTAATCCTCTTTCAACTAGAACGCTTTGATGTGTAGAACCTGAATCAAACCAAACATCCATTATATCTGTTTCTTTCTTGAATTCTGTGCATCCACACTTTGGACATTTTGCACCTTCTGGTACTAAATCTTTTGCTTCTTTTGCCCACCATGCGTTTGTTCCTTCTGTTCTTACAACATCTTGAATCTTTTTTATAGATTCTTCTGTAACATAAGGCTCTCCACAGTCTTTGCAATAGAATATTGGAAGTGGAACACCCCAAGTACGTTGTCTTGAAATACACCAATCGTTTCTTCCTTTAATCATTTCGCTCATTCTGTCCTCGCCCCAATCTGGGTGCCATGTAACAGTCTTAATAGCCTTTAAAACATCATCTCTAAATCCATCAACAGATGCAAACCATTGTGGTGTAGCTCTGAAGATTATTGGCTTTTTGCATCTCCAGCAATGTGGATAAGAGTGTTCTATTTTTACGGCTTTTAGTAAATATCCATTTTCATCTAACCACGCTGTTATAGTCTTGTTAGATTTTGCATAGAATTGACCTGCAAACTCTCCAGCCTCGGCTGTTTGTTTTCCTTTATCATCAACTGCAACAACCATTCCAAGTTTATCTTTTAATCCTTGTAAATAGTCTTCTTTACCATAAGCAGGTGCTGTATGAACTGCTCCAGTACCTTCATCAAGAGTAACATTTACAGTTGTCTCGCTTCCAAGAACTACTCTAGACATTCTGTCCAAGAATGGATGCTTGCATAAAACTCCTTCTAGTTCCGAACCTTTGAAAGTTTGAACTGTTTTGTAATCTTCTATTTCAGCAAGTTTCATAACTTTTTCAACAAGCTCTGTTGCAATTATTAATCTTTCAAGTTTTGCATCTTCTTTGTTTTCTTTTAACTCAACCACGCTGTACTCATAATCTGCACCAATCGTAATTCCCATATTTCCTGGTAGAGTCCAAGGTGTAGTTGTCCAAATTACCATATAAGTATCTTTTTTATCAAACAAGCCCTTAGAATCTTCAACAGGGAATTTTACATATATAGATTCTCCTGTTACATCTTTATATTCAATTTCTGCCTCAGCTAGTGCTGTTTCACAATCAGTACACCAGTAAACTGGTTTTAATCCTTTATAGATATATCCTTTTTTGTACATATCTCCGAATACACCAATTTGTCTTGCCTCTGTTGCATGTTCATAAGTTATATAAGGGTGGTCCCAGTCTCCAAGAACACCAAGACGTTTGAAGCCTTCTGTTTGAATATCCTTGTAATTTGTTGTAAATTCTCTACAAGTATCTCTAAACTTTGTAACAGGAATCTTGCTTCTATCTAGTCCAAGCTTCTCAATAGCCTTCTTCTCAGTTGGCATTCCATGTGTATCATATCCTGGAATAAAAGGTGTGTAAAAGCCTTTCATAGCCTTATATCTTACGATTGTATCCTTTAAGATTTTATTTAAAGCATGTCCAGCATGAATTTCTCCATTAGCATATGGAGGTCCATCATGTAAAACAAAATGCTTGTGTCCTTCATTTTTCTTTAAAATTTTCTCATATAATCCATTCTCAAAAACAGCCTTTAATGTTTCTGGCTCTTTAGTTGGCAAATTTCCTCTCATCGGAAAATCTGTCTTTGGTAAATTAAGTGTGCTTGAATAATCTTTCTTTTCTTCACTCATATAAATTACTCCTTTCATTTTCGCCCAATAGGGACGCCCTTCTTTGGGCGAAAAGTTTTATTTTTTGCATCAAAAAATCGCCCTACAAATATAGGACGAATTAATATCCGTGGTACCACCTAAATTGAAAGCATGCTTTTAATTTTTCTGCTTACTTTCCACTCATTTTCTATTAACGCAAGATTACGATTTACATTACTCAAATATTAACATTGGATTTTTCACAATATTCTTTCACATAAACAACTCCAAGGTGATAATAAATAAACTTTAATTTATCAAATTCTCAGCATTTATTTGACTCTCTGTTAATTAGTTTTATTTACCGTGTCCTCTTCAAAATTTTTATTTTATTAAATTCTACATAATAATTTACCACAAATAAAGGAGGAATGCAAGTAAAATTGCAAATTATTATATGATTTAGCTTTTATTTTTAATAATTTTCCAATATCCTTTTCTATCCGAACCTTCTCTTTCAATAAATTTATTATCCTTTAGATATTTGATATTTAATGTAATTGCGGTTCTTCCCAAATTCATCTCTTTAATTAATTCTTTTTGAGTTATATATGGTTTCTTGCTTATTAATTCAAGTATTCTTTTCTGTGTCAAATTAATATTTTCTGTCCAGTTTTCTGTCCAGTTTTCTGTCCAGTTTTCTGTCCAATCTTTTTCTTTTACTTCTGTCTTTTTTAATGGTATTATCGTTCTAAATATATCATCTTCTTTAAATTCTGGCATTCCACCCGAATATATTTTAGTATATTTAACAATATTTCTCATTCCAGAACCAAGTTCATCTGCAAGTCCAATTTCTTTAAAGAATTTGGCAATTTTAGGATTTTTAGGGTATGGCTCATATGTTTTTAAATCGATTTTTCCTATCATTTTTGCTCTATTTGCATTTTCTGTTTTCATTACATTTTTTTCAATAATCAGCTTTGCTGGATATGGATTTCCAAACTCTCTATGTATTAATAAATTAACACATATTTCTCTTGCAATTTTTTTTCTAACATCTATTCTTTGTTCATTTTCTATATAAAATTTATCGTCTAAATGCTTTTCGACAAAAGCCATTAATCTGTCAAAACTTTCTAGTAAATTGGTTCTTATATCATCTCTATCATCATATC
>CAKOZB010000115.1 GCA_934131055.1 uncultured Clostridia bacterium
AAAGAAAAGATGGTGGTTTTATGAATTATAAGAAACAAAAAGAAGTAAAAATAGATAACAAAAGCACCCATTTAAAGTGGTTTGCGGTTATTTTTTTAATATTAATTTTATTATTAGTTTTTAGAATTTTCTGGTTACAATTCATTGATGGAAGTTCTTTAAAAGAACGAGCATACAAGCAAATTACTGCTAACAGAGTTCTAAGCCCTAAAAGAGGAACTATTTACGATTCTACTGGAAAGGCTTTAGCTGTAAGTTCTGAGGTTGATACTATTAGTGTAAACCCTTCACTTATAGCTGTAAAAAACGATGCTGAAGCTACAAATGCTTTAAAAGAAAAAGTTGCAAAAGCGTTATCAGATATTTTTGAATTAGATTATAATGAAGTATTAGTAAAAGTAACAAGCACAAATTCAGTAGAAACAATTGCTAAAAAAGTGGATATAGATAAAGTTTCTAAATTAAAACAATGGATTGCAGATAATAAATGGAGTTCAGGAATTAACATAGATAAAGACAATAAAAGATCTTACCCTTATAATAATTTAGCTTCAAATTTAATTGGATTTTGCGGAAGTGATAACAACGGTCTAGCCGGAATTGAGTATTATTGGGATGAAACATTAACTGGTACTCCAGGGCGTGTAACTACTTCGATAGATGCAACTCAAGAATCCATTCCAGACACTGATGAAAAATACATAGCTCCTGAAAATGGAAGTAACATTACTCTTACAATAGATGCAAATATTCAGACTATTGTAGAAAAATATTTAAAACAGGCTGTTGAAGAAAACAATTGTAAAAATGGTGGTTCAATGACAATTATGGACCCATCTACTGGAGATATTCTAGCAATGGCTACATATCCAGACTATAACCTAAATACCCCATTCGAGCCAAACGAAACTCTTCAAAAAACTTGGGACACGCTTTCTAGTGAGGAAAAAACAAACAGCTTATACAAAATGTATCGTAACAAAGTTGTTACCGAAACATATGAACCCGGTTCTGTATTTAAAACTGTAATGGCTTCTGTCGGCTTAGAAGAAGATGTTGTAGAAACCGACACAGCTGGCGACTTTTATTGTAGTGGAAGCCAAATGGTTTCTGGAATAAAAATAAATTGTGCAAACAAATCTGGGCACGGAAGCGAATCTTTACGAAACGCTTTAGAAAACTCTTGTAACCCAGCATTAATTCAATTAGGTCAACGTATAGGAGCAACTACACTATATAAATATTTCAAAGCTTTTGGCTTATTTGATAAAACAGGAATTGCAACATCTGGAGAAGCTTCAAGCCAGTTCCATAAGCTAGAAAATGTTGGTACAACAGAGCTTGCTACAATGTCATTTGGGCAAAGATTTACAATTACACCTTTACAAATGATAACAGCCGCAAGTGCAATTGCTAACAATGGTGTTTTAGTACAACCAAGAATTGTAAAAAGCATAGAAAACCCAGATACAGGTGCAGTTACAAACATTGATGTAAAAGAAGTTCGTCAAGTAATATCTTCTGAAACAGCTACAAAAGTACGTAGCATGATGCAATCTGTTGTTACAGACGGTGGTGGAAAATACGGTGCAGTAAAAGGATATACAATAGGTGGAAAAACAGGAACATCTGAGCCAAACCCTAACCACCCAGAAGATGGATATGTTGTATCTTTCTTAGCAATAGCACCAGTTGAAAATACAAAAGTAGTAGCATTACTAGTATTATATGGTCCACAAGTTAAAAATTACTATGGTGGTGCAATTGCAGCCCCAGTTGTATCTCAAGTATTAAGCGAAGTATTGCCATACTTAGGAATTCCTTCAAATGATGCAACAGAAGTAACAACAAATAATACATCTTTAATAACAATACCAGATTTAAGAAATAAAACAATATCAGAAGCAAAACAAATACTGAAAAATTTGGGAATTACTCCTGTAACTTCTGCAAGTGATGACGAAATAGTAACAGTCCAAACGCCAAAAGCAGGCGTATCTGTTTCAAAGAATGGCGTATGTAAGCTATATACAGAAGAAAACAGCACCTCAGTTTCTGTAACAGTACCAGACTTAAAAGGAAAAAGTTTGAGTAACGTAACAGCAACTTTAAAGAGTAAAAACTTAAATATTCAATCTACAGGTTCTGGAATAGTAGTTTCCCAAGACCCAGCCGTTGGTGCAACCGTTGAAGAAGGTACAGTAGTAAAAGTAACATTACAAGAAGTTGCAAGTGACTTACATTAATAGTTAAACTTATATGTATCAAACAAAAATTGAAGGTAAAATATTTTAATACATTTTACCTTCAACTTTATTATTAATTATTTGATTTCAAATTCCATGCATAGCCATTTTCATCATTTCCAGTCTTATCCTCACCTAAAATATCTAATGATAATGAAACTATAGGACGCAAACTATATTTATTGCTTCCAGTGTTTCCTGTTGAATGGAACATACTATTGTCACTTATACAATTACTAGCACAGCGTAATCCAAAATAGGCATAATCAGATTTTGCAAAAACATTACGTGCAGCAATCCAATAAGTATTGGTACTTGTTAATACGTCTACTGCATCTTTTAAATAATATTCTTCATCAAATCTCGTAGCATAATATGTGTGTGTTACTGTTAGCACATTGCCATCTGCACTTTCACTTGTATTATTTTTACCGCTCTTCTTTCGATACTTCTTTACTTTCTTCATATGGATCTAGGTTGTCTTTCGTTAATGCAGGTTGCTCTATTTTATCAGCATTTTCTTCTGTTACATTCACTCCTGCTCCTTTTTGATTTTTATATAGTATCGGATATTGAATGTTAGTTGTATATGTTTTTGTTTTTCCATAAATTGCACCATAATTGTTCGCAAATGCATTTCTTCTAGCAATTCCCCTATCTGTCATTAACTTCTCTGTATCCGCTAGATTTATATTTCTTACATCTTTTATATTATTTCCTAAATTTTTATTGCTATATTGGATTTTACAAATTTCGTTCATTATAGTTGGTCCATTGTTATATCCTAATACCCCACCAAAACCAACTGCATCACTTGTTGGAACTTCGCTTATTAAATCCACTGTTTCATTTTTTTCATCAATGTTTAATATTCTCCATTTCAAATCAGCTGTTTGTGAAATAGTTTGGCTATTATATCCAGTTAATGTTGAGTCTGTTTTGTAACCACTACTTACTACATCATATGTGTAATTTACATAATCTCCTATATTATATTTTGAGGCATATTGATTTACAGTTACACTTACAACTTTCGAACTCTTTTCTCCATTTACAGTTCCTGTTACAGTAAATTTATATGTGCCATTTTCAGTTACTTTAAATGGTATTGCAGGACTAACCGTTGTTCTTCCATCCTCTATAAGATGTGTAAATGTAATATACAATGGTGTGCCAACAGTGGTTTTCTTTTCTGGTAAATTTTCCCCACTTCCACTCTTATTTGCCACAACTTTTATATCTCTTATTATTGGCATTGGACCAGCTTTTTTGAAATCCTCGATTATGCCACTTGAATTTACAGTTGCAACATATCCATCTTTTACAACAGAAAATTTTCCATCATTAGTGCTTGTTACTGAGTCAAATTCAATTGCCACTTGTGAATTCAAAAATTCTTCTAAACTACTATATTCTGTAGCCATATGGTACTCTAGCAATGCCATCCCCATTTTTTCTTTTACACTTGCAGCTATTGATTCTTCACCAGACTCTTGTGCTTTTTTTATAATGCCATTATTCCCTAGTACCATGTTTATGC
>CAKOZB010000116.1 GCA_934131055.1 uncultured Clostridia bacterium
GAGTATTTCTTACCATTCCCTCATATAAAATTACTTCATCCGTTCCTAGTTCATAGTTTTGCATAAATATCCCCCCATATAGTTATTTTTCCATAATACACCTTGTAAATTTTGCGAGTTTTTATAAATAACTTAATATGAGTATAACACATTTATTTATAGTAATAAAGTCTAATCATATAAATCGTATAGTATTTCATTCATTCGCTGTATATTTGTTCTTCTCTTTTGGATTCTCATCTTTGAAATATTAAACTCTTGCCAGCTTAATGTTTTTTCATTTTTCTTTATATTTATTAAGATGTTCTCGATTGCTGTTTCTTCTTTTAAATCTATATTCTGGTCTTGTAGTTTATCCTCCAATATAATATAACTATCTTCACTTGCAATATTTGATAAGTAATTATAGTCAATTGATTTAAGACTCTCCCTTGTAAGATTTCTGCTTACTATTATGTTTTCTATATTCATAAGGTTTGCCACACAGTAAGCTCCAATGCAAATTCCAAAGCACCACTTCATAAAATCAAACTTATCATCAAGAATATATTTTACAATTGGAATAAATGCAATTATTTCGGTAATTAGTATTATATAAACAAACATTCTTAAGTATGTTAAACCATATTCCATCTCGTACATATGCATTCTGTACATTGACGATATTGCAATTATGATAGTAAACACTACTAACATAAGATTTAGTATTTTTATGTTTTTTTCTTTTTTAGCATTATATCTATTTGATATTAATATTACTGCCAAATTTATAAAAGATACAAACATCAATTGAAAGAATCCGCTTCTTGCATAATTTGCGTAATCAAATGAATTTTGAATATTCATTTTAGCAAATAATGACTGTATTTGTATAAAACAGAATACAAGGTATACAATATTTAATGTTGCTAAAAGCATTTTAATTGTAAAAGTATCTCTTACTTCTACTTCTCGTTTATATTCATCTTCTTCAAATTCATCTTGAACTTTCAGAATAAAGCTTAAGAATAAGAAGTATACCATTACCATAATTACTATTCTCAAAATTAGCTTAAATACACTTGCTTTATTAATATGCGTAAATATACGCCCTATGCCAGAAAATAGATTTGCAAATATTGAATCGGCTGATGATAACAATATTAATACGATTCCAACTACAACACATACAATTAATACTGACTTAGCAATTTTCTTAAAATTTACAGTTTTCTTTTTTACAGATAAATGTTCATTTGCAACTTCCTCACTTAATTTTAAGCCATCTTGCCATTCTCCTACAGTATCAGTAAATAGCATCCCAGTCTTATATAAATAATTAGTTAAAGTACCTTTTTGATTAGTTAAAATTACATACATGATAAAATTTAAAGCAAATATTACAAATATATTTGCAACATAAAAAGTTCTATTAGCAAATATAAAATATGTACTACTTAGCAATACTATTGGAACCATAAACCATAAACCAGATTTATTCTGTATCTTTTCTTTTTTGTTAAGCACAAATAAAATAATTCCATTACATACCACTTCAAATATTAACATCGAAATCCCAATTTGCTTACCATAAAATAATATTGACTGCGTAAGCGATAATATTAAACTTCCTATAATCTCCATAATTTTTACTACTCCTTTAATTTTATTGGTAAAGAATTAAATTTTGGCCAGGAAAATAAAATTTAAAAAGCAAGGGCGCATACTTTGTGTATGTAACCGCGTTTTAAATGAAATTTGACGTAGCCAAAATTCTAATTATTTGCCAATATCCTTTTCATAATCCAGTACATCTCCTGGCTTGCAATCCAATACCTCACAAATTTTTTCTAATGTTGAAAATCTTATTGCTTTAGCTTTATTAGTTTTTAATATAGATAAATTTGCAGGTGTTATTCCAACTTTTTCTGCTAGTTCACCGGAGGACATTTTTCTCTTTGCAAGCATTACGTCTACATTAACAATAATCGGCATCTTTCTTCTTCCCCCCATTATATAGTAAAATCATTTTCTTCTTTATACTCAATTGCCTTCTTATATATTTCGTTAAGTATTTTTATTCCAATTCCAGCAACACCAAAAATTATTGCTAGAATTATCATAGAAAACAATATGTAGTATACAAATTCTTGAAAATATTTTGTTATTGTTGCAATAAAAAATACTGCTGTAATAAAATATATAGTACTTATCACAAAACAATTTATGCTTACAGTATTCAGTCTCTTTACATTATCTTCACAAAATAATTCATTATCTTTTAAATGTTGAAAGATTTTTATAAATTGATAAATAATAAAAAGTGCAATAATTCCAGTAGCTATAATCATTATAAATAGGATAAGACTTGACACACTTTTTTCTATATTTTCCATACCTACTAGCTCAACAATAGATTTTATAATTGTTTCGATTACTAGTAAATCAACCAAACTGATTATAGTAAATAACACTTTTAATCCAACTATAACTTTAGATGATAAACTTTTTTCTCCTAAAATCTTCATATTAACATTTTCCTTTCATTTATATGAGTCACTCATTTTCTTGTTCGGCATCAGTATATATTATATATTTTTGTTTGTCAATACTTTTTTATTGTTTTTCGATAATTTATAGTCTTTTAAATAGCACATACAAAATTTATATGTGCTACCTTTATATTTTAATCTATTAAATTATTTTTCAGGCAATATGGTATTACCTCATTTTTTAGTGTGTTTGATAAAATATCTGTACCATCATTTGATGAGTACCACTTAAATCTTTCAATTTCCTCTGATGTAGTAAACTCTCCGTCTAATTCGCCATTATATTTAAACACATAAAAATGAATAGGAGTTTTTCCATCACTAGTAGCAATTTCATCAAATTCCATTATTAATTCAAATAATTTTTCATCGAATACAGCCTTGTTTCCAAGTTCCTCATGACACTCTCTAATAGCCGCTTCTAATGGGCTCTCACCTTCTTCTACCTTTCCTCCCACCATTTGATAGGTAGGTCTTTTCCTTGGTTTATCTATTAGCAATTTTCTATTATTAAAAAACATTGTTCCTACTACTTTAAGCATAATTTTTATTCCTCCTAAATTTCAATATCCCTAAAATTCATAGTCTATCGCTTGTCTATCCACTCTTATTTGCTTACATAAAGCTGAAACTTTTACATGTTCAGGATTATTTTTATATTTTTCTAAATCTTCCATAGTTTCAAACTCAGAAATTAAAATTGCATCATAATTATTCTTAGGATTGATATTTATTCCAGTCTCCATATATTTTATCTCTGGAATTATGTTTTTCAAACTATTTAATCCTTCTAAAAATTTCTTCATGTTCTCCTCTTCACCATCTTTAAATTTCCACATTACAATATGTTTTATCATTTAATATTCCTCCTATTATTTTAATTTTTCATCATTTTTTTATAAACTTCTATTAAATCAAAATCATTCTGATTTTCTGGTAAATTATCTAAGTCAAAGAACTTCATTTCCTTAGATTCTTCATTCCATTTCAGTTCTCCTGTATAATTTTTTATGCAATATAATACAGTATTATTTATCACTTCATCTCCGTTTGGATATTTATTCCTTCTTGTCTTTCCAGATACTATATCTACTAATATCAAATCTTTTTCTTCAACATCAAAATTCGTCTCTTCTTTAACTTCTCTAATTATTGTTTCTTTAAATGTTTCACCTAACTCTTGGCAACCTCCTGGCAATCCCCACAATTCCTTGTCAGCTCTTCTTTGAAGTAATATTTTCCC
>CAKOZB010000117.1 GCA_934131055.1 uncultured Clostridia bacterium
GGTCATATCTTTCACCAACTGATAATTTGCTATGTAGAACCGCTATTTTTTCTTCACCAAATCTACTCAAAAATCTATCTACAGTCTGAGGAGTAAGAGAAATTTCCGGAACTAGCATAATGCTGTCTTTTCCAAGTTTCAACGCCTCTTCTATTAGTCTAATGTAAATTTCTGTTTTTCCAGAACCAGTAACACCAAACAACAAAAATTCATCATATTCATCAAATTGCAAAGAAGCATTTATTTTATCAAAAGCATCTTGTTGTTCTAGATTTAATACCAAATCCTGACTCTTTTCTATAACTTTATGTATAAATGGATTTCTCTCCACTTCTTTTTCTACAATTTCAATATAACCATTCTTTTCAAGAGTTTTTAGAACAGCATTCGTTACATCTGCAAACATCTGCAAATCTGTACTTAATATTTCATTTTCAACATTTTCAATTAAAAATTTTAAGGCTCTAATCTGCTTCTCAGATTTCAACTTTTTACTCTCTATATCTGCCTCGATTTCGTCTGCTTCTTTTGTTAAATATACAAAATTTTGTGTCTTATCATTTACTCTATTAGCCATAGCCTTTGCAGTCGTCCCAGGTGGCAACATTAGCTTCATACAATCTGATATATTGCAGAAATATCTATGAGCCATCCACTTTGCAAGCTCAATTTTCTCATCACTTAAATGCAACTTGCTCTCAATTTGAGCAATACTCTTTAATTTATCTAAATACTCAGAAGTCTCTTTGATTCCAACAATGTATCCTTCTTCAAGCTCCTTCTTATTGCCAAAAGGCAGCAAGACTCTAGCTCCCACAATAGCCTGTGCTTCAAGCTCTTCTGGGATAATATAGTCAAATTTTCTATTCAAATTTTTAACATTGCTGTTTATAATAACTTCTGCTATCATGATTGCTCCTTTTCTTATGGTATGATTATATAATTTTTTTATAAGATTAGCAATAATTTATTCAAAGATTGATTAAAACCCGGCATGCTGTAACATACCGGGTTTTTTAGATAATCTTTGATTATCTGTATCTTTTCAAAATTCAGTTCTTGCTCTTAAGCATTAAAATTCTACATTTTTTACTTTACTTTCATTTTCTATTATTGCTGTTATTATTTGTATTGTTTTTTCTAAATTATTGTTTTTCAATACATAATCATATACACCAATTTTAGATTCTTCATAATCAAATCTATTTAAACGCAAGGTTATCTCTTTTGGATCTGCATCTGGTGTTCTTTGCAATAATCTTCTATGCAATTCTTCCTTTGGAACACGTAAGAATATTGTTACTATTCTTGTATCTTTTCCTAGTAGTTTTACTAAATTTTCTGTTCCATTTACGTCGATATCTTTTACTATTATTTTTCCACTTTCTAAGCGTTCATTTAATAAATGCTTTGATGTTCCATAATAATGGTCGTGGTGTACGTCATACTCGTATAAGTCACCGTTTTTTATTAATTCTTCGAATTCTTGTGTAGAAATAAAGTTATATATTTCCCCATTTACTTCGCCTTCTCTTGGTTCTCTATCTGTATAAGATGGTAAAGATGTAATATTTGTATTTCTTTTTATTAATTCTCTTTTTATTGTGTCTTTACCAGCACCAGAAACTCCTGATAATAATACTAGCATACCTTCACCTTTCCAGCATCAATCTCATCTGCTGCTATAGAGTCTGGAGCTACATCATCTGTTTTTACTAATGGTTCTGCCCCTTGTGCAATTTGTCTAGCTCTTTTTGATGTTGCTATTACTAATTCATATCTATTATCTACCTTCTCTAGTAATTCTGCAACGCTTGGTTTTATCATCATAATTCAATTACCTTCTTTCCAATTTTCTACTATTATACCACGTTTTAGTGGCTTTGTCACTTTAAAATACTAAATTTATTCTATATTTTGTATTTGCTCTCTTATGTCCTCTAGCTCAACCTTTAAATCAATTACTGCTTTTGTTATTTCTCCACTTCCTGCTTTCGAACCTATTGTGTTAGTTTCTCTATTCATTTCTTGTATCATGAAATCTAGTTTCTTTCCAACCGGTCCATCACTATTTACTAATTCTTTAAATTGAACTATATGGCTGTTCAAACGAGTTAATTCTTCTTCAATTGATGTTTTATCTGCATATATTACCGCTTCTTGTGCAATTCTATTTTCATCAACAACATCAGTTTTTAGAATTTCCTTTACTCTTTTCTCTAATTTACTTACATATTCTTCGACTATGCCTTTAGAATTTTCGGCTATTTTATCAACTAAATTCTGTACTCTTTCTATTCTCACAAGTAAATCTTGTTTTATATTTTCGCCTTCTGTTTTTCTCATTTCTATTAAGCTATCCAATGCCATATTTAAACATTGTAAAGCCTCACTTGCAATTTCTTCATCATTGTCCGAATCTATTGAATTTAATATATCAGGAAGTTTCGCTATTTCAACAACACTAATATTTTCAGATAAATTGTTTTCATCGGCAATCTCTCTTAACTGCTTTATGTATTCTTTTGCAATTTCCTTGTTTAAAACAACATTTTTAGATTTATTACTAAAGTCGAAAAAGCTAACTGATACTTCAACTTTTCCTCTAGTAATTCTATTGGCAATTTGTTTTCTTATTTTATCTTCCATAAAACTTAGTCTCTTTGGAGATTTTACTGTTATATCACTATATTTATTATTTACAGTTTTTATTTCTATTATGTAGTTTTTACCGTTACTTTCTAAACTAGCTCTTCCAAAGCCTGTCATGCTTTTCATTGTTTGCATCATTCCTCCTTCAACATATATTTCGAGTTGTAATTATGTTTAATATTTACTATTCTTCTGCGACAATCTCTTTAACATCACTTATTGTCTTTTTCCATTTTAATTTTTCACGTATATATATCGATATTGATTTTACAAGATAATACAATACACCTATGCAAGCTACAATATTTGCTACTGCTATAAATTTGTCTTTATGTAATATGCATGTATATAATAATACCAAAGACATTATTGCTACAAATAACATTTCCACTCCATATAATGCTGTTTTATCATCATCTTTTCCATATGCAAACTCAAATAATATAATTGCAATTGCTAAAATTGATAAGCTGAATACCTTCAAATCTGTTATAAATGTTACACCTTCAATATTTAAAAAACCTATTCCGATTCCAATAAAATATAATGTTACAACAATTCCTAGAAGAATATTTGAAAATACCTTTTTATATATTTTTTTCTTTTCATCTTTTGGCATTTTTTTAGCTGTTTCAATTTGTTCTTCTATTTGTTTTTCATCAATTTTTTTCTTATCTTTTTTCTTTTTAGCCAGAACTTCTTTTACTTCTTCGAATTTATCAACATTATTTAGTTGTTCATTAATTATTTGTTTAATTCTATCGTCTGTTTTTTTCGATTTTTTTACTGCCTTAGATTTTTCTACCTTGTTAGTATTTCCACTTTTAGTTGTTTTCTTAGCATTAGTCTTTTTTTCTGTAGGAGTAGTTGTTTTTTTTGTTGTACTTGTTTTTGTGGTATTTGTCTTTGAAGCTCCTTTTTTAGTAGTCTTACTTTTTGTTTTCGTATTAGCTTTCACTGGCTCTTCAATAGCAATTTCTTTCTTTGTATTCTTTCCAACTCTTGAGCTTGAAGTTTTTTTAGCAGTAGATGAGTTTTCTTTTGAACTTTTCTTAGTTTTAGATGTTGTAGTGTTCTTCTTAGTTCCACTTTTATGCGTTGTAG
>CAKOZB010000118.1 GCA_934131055.1 uncultured Clostridia bacterium
CAAGTAATGTAAATTCAGGAACAAAAACAAGTAGTTTAATGTTTGGAGTGCAATGGGATTTAGTGCTAGCATTTATGAGTAAAGATACAGCAAAAATTACATCAACAGATGTTTTAACATACAATAGTACAACAATAGGAAATTATTATAAATCAACATTTGATTTAAATAGAGGAAAATATGCACAGTATGATAAATTAAAAAATACATGGAAAAATTTTGATAGTGCATTAGGCTCAATAGTAGTAAGTAATGAAACTACAGGAAAAATGAAGAAAACAGAGCAGGATTCGTTTGAAAATGGTATATTATTAACAACAGGAGGAACAGAACAAAGCAAAGTAATGAATATATACGATATAGCTGGAAATGTATGGGAGTGGACTCTAGAAACAACTTCCGATCCCAACGATCCGTGTGCTGATAGGGGAGGCTATTTCTGCAATACAGGCTCAAACTATCCTGCAGCTCGCCGTCACTACGATGGCCTCAGCAGCAGCCACTACACCGTCGGTTTCCGTGTTTCACTTTTTTAGGAAAAGCTGAACGCTAGAGACGAGAAATTTGAAACAAGAGGAAGAAATAAAAATGATAACAGAAAGCTATAAGAAGGCTCACGCCTCGCATAGCGAATGGAATACGCTATGTGGAAAATTTTAAATGTCACCCATGAAGAATGAATGGGCAGACATAAAAAATTTTCCACTTGCGTGGCGCCACTTGCGTGGCGCTTTTTCTGCGTTTGCAGGTACAATTATGTAACCCGCAAAAGAAAAAGTCGCCACACTTTTTGAAAGGAGTGGTAAAAAATGAGTTTTAGCACTATGCTAGAAATTTTGCAAGAGAGAAACGAGAAGAAAATTGTACTAATAAAATTAGGCATGTTCTACATAGCAACAGGTAGGGATGCCGTACTCTTGCATGATAAATTAAATTTAAAATGTACATGTTTTACAGATAATGTATGTAAGGTGGGAGTACCAATAACTGCTATTGATAAATATACAGAAAAGTTAGACAAAACTGGGTATGGGTATATAATTTTTAACTATGATAAAGATAAGATGGAATTAACAGAAATTTTAAGAAAACCTGGGAGAACTACAAAAATAAAAAACAAGAATTTAAATTGTTTAACTTGTAAAGGAATATCTGCATATAAAGACGATGAATACATACTAGCACTATGTAATTACTATGAAAAATTAAGCAATGAAGAAAATGAAAAGACAAAAATAATAAAGAAAGCTATTAAATAGTAACGGAGGAAAACATGACTGAAATTAGTAATGAAGAAAAGAAAGAACAAGGAAACAAAAAATTAAGCTTAATTCCGAAAATAGAAGATTACATAGAATATGTTATAGTAATGTTAATAAAAATACCAAGAACAGAAAAATTTAGCATTGGAACAGAAACAAAAGTGAGCATGTATAAAATGGTAAATAATGTGTTACATTTATATAAATTGAACAAAAGCTACAATGGAAAGCAAGAGCTAGAATTACTAAATAATATAGATGCAGAATTAAACTGCCAGAGAATATTCTTACGAATAATGTGGAGACAACATTGGATAGATACAAAGAAATTTGAAGTAGCAATGAGCAAAATATATAAAATAGGCAAAATAGTAGGAGGACTAAGCAAATACTATGCCAAGAACAATTAGAAACCAGTTTGAAAAAAAGCTATCTTACGAAAATTTAATGAAAGCACATAATTTAAGTAAACGTGGTAAAGGCTATAGAAAGGAAATAATACTATTTAATTTAAAACAAGAAGAATATATTATGTGGTTATATGAACAGCTAAAAAACGAAACATATAAACATGGAGGCTACACAGAGTTTTATGTTACAGAACCTAAAGTACGTAGAATACAAAAAAGTAGATATATAGACAGAATAGTACATAGATGGATTGTAGACCAATTTTTAAAAGAATACTTTGAAACTACATTTATACAAACAACATATGCTTGCATTAAAAATAGAGGAATGCATAAAGCATGCTTAGATGTACAAAATGCAATGAAACATTGTAAAAGAATATGGGGTAATTATTACATACTAAAAATGGATGTAAGAAAATATTTTGATAGCATAGATAAAGATATTTTATATAGAATATTATCAAGAAAAATACAAGATTATAAATTACTAAAAATAATAAAACAAATAGTATATTCAACAGATGGAAAGAAAGGACAACCAATTCGGAAACTACACATCTCAGACATTTGCCAATATATATTTAAACGAAGTAGACCAATACATAAAACACCAACTGAAATGTAAATATTATTATAGATACATGGACGACAGTATAATTCTATTAAAAACAAAAAAAGAAGCAGTGTTTGCTCTTGAAAAAATACGAGAATTCTTAAATAAAAATTTGAAACTAGAATTAAATAACAAAACACAAATATTTAAAAGCTCACAAGGAGTAAACTTTTGTGGCTACAAAATAAACGAATATAGGTTAAAAATAAGAGAAAAAGGAAAGCGTAAATTCAAGAACAAAGTAAAACAACTAACAAAACAAGTAAAAGTAGGAACAATGACAAGTAAAGAAGCATACAAATATTTAAGTGGTCATTTAGGCTATATAAAAATTGCAAATACTAGAAATTTAGAAAAAAGACTGTTTTATAATGAAAATATAAATTAAAGCATGAGTGCTTTGCAAGTGATATTATTATAACTGGAGAAAAATTATAAAATATAAATAATAATTTATTATATTGGGATAAATCGAAAACTTCCAACACCAACAATCCGTGTGCTAATAGGGGAGGCAATTTCAACAATACAGGCTCAAACAATCCTGCAGCTAACCGTAACAACAATAGCACTGACAACAGCAACAACAACATCGGTTTCCGTGTTTCACTCTAATACAATTTCTAGATTATATATTTTACGGAATATATACAATGAAAGTATTAGTATTAAAGAGATTTATCCCATCCTAATTTAGGTAAACATGAATCAGTAAAACATATGTTAGTACAAAATTGGAATACATGTGTTTTACGAAAAATAGCCAGTAATAATATTAGTAAATTACTGGCTAAAAAATAATAATAAATTCAGGCTGAAATTAAAAGCAGAATTTTATAAAAGAACGACTTAAAGCAAATTTTTTTGCAAATTATTTCTAGTGTAAGGAAAAATTAAAAAATGAATGAAGTATTTTTAATAGGAAAAATAATTAGTGATATAAAATTTAAATTTATAATAAATTCAAAAAATAAAGCAATAGCATGTTTTGAGATAAAAACAGCCGATAAGCAAATAGTAAGGATGCAAGCGTATAATCAACTTGCAGATTTTGTTTATAGCAAATTAAATACAAATGATAAAGTGTTTGTAAATGGATACATAGAAGATAATGTGGTAAAGGTAAAAAGCATAAATGTTTGGAAATAAAGTTATAAATGTAAAAAATGGCAGACTGAATGTATTATAGAATTGTCGAAATTTGGCATACGATTTTTCTTGACTTTATGCATAGTTTAGATATAATAAAAAAGGTTATTTCTTAAAAGGTTTTATCTTATACTTTGTATCAAATCTATTGATTTTCTCAATTAGCCATTCTGGCAACATATTTTACATACAAATCGAGTAAACTTTTAATAACTAAATTTAAGTATAGCAGTTTTTGCTATATGAAATCATGGAGGTTTACATATGCCAAATGAAAAGAAAAGCATATTACAACCAAAGAATGATGTAGTGTTTA
>CAKOZB010000119.1 GCA_934131055.1 uncultured Clostridia bacterium
ACTTTTCAATGTGCATTTTTTAAATTTTTGATAATATTTTCATAATCAATTTTTTCATAGATTACTTTACACTATCTCTTTCATTTGATTTGCCCTTTTCTTGTTTTTAGGCTTTTCTTTTTTTAATTTAACTCTACTACTTTAAAATCCACTTTTGTTTTCTTATTTTTTGTACTATTTTTTCTTGATAGTTATTATTAAATTTTTTTAGTTTTGTTTTGATACACAACAAATTATGTACTTTTATTATGCATGATTTTTTATGTGTATTTCAACTATTTCTTTCATTTGTAACATATTTGTAATTATTCTTTTCTTTTCTCTGTTTTTAATTCATTTTTAATGTAAAAATATACCAAAGTTATTATTTTTCTAATAACTTTGGTATATTCTATTTTCTATTTCTATCTGTTTTCTAATCTTCTTCTCTTTATTTTTCTTTAGCTTATTTTTCTTTTCTGTGCAAAGTAACAGAAAAATGCTGATAGCTGGTCTGGCATTATTTTAAATAACAACCTACCTAACCACATTGTTAGGCTTGGAAATATAAGTATTTTATTTGCAAACATTTTTCTTACTGCATATTTTGCCACCTGTTTGCTGTTAGCTTCCGCTAGATTAAACTTTACATCTGCCACCTTATTAAAATTTGTATTTACTGGTCCTGGGCATAGAGCACTTATTTTAACTTTTGAATGTTTCATAAATAGTTCTTGTCTAATGCTTTGTGTTAGCCTTACTACATATGCTTTTGTAGAGTAATAAGTTGCCATTAATGGTCCAGGCATAAAGCCTGCTATTGATGCAACATTCATTATATGCCCTCTGTTTACTTCTACCATGTCTTGTAAAAATAATTTTGTTAAAATATGAAGTGCAACTATGTTTGTGTCTATCATTCCAATTTCTTTATTTAAATCTGTTTTAATAAACTCTCCGCATGTTCCAAAACCTGCATCATTTATCAATACATCTATTGCTCCATATTTTGCTTTTACATCTTCGTGTAATTTAATGCAACCTTCTCTATCGGTTAGGTCCATGGCTCTTACCTCAACCTTTACATTATAAGTTTTTTCTACTTTTTCTTTTAGTTTTATTAATGCTTCCTCATTTCTTGCAATTGCAATAATATCGTATTTTCTTTTTGCAAGTTCTATTGCAATATCTCTTCCTATTCCTGAAGATGCTCCTGTAACTAATGCAACCATATTTTTTCTCCAATCTCAGTATTATAATTTTATTTTTTTGCAATTATAAAGTTTTTAAAATTGTCATTAGTATTTATTTCTTTTAATAATAATTTATTTATTAGAATTTTAATAAATTGTTGCTAAAAGCTTATAATTTTGTTGTATGTATCTATTGCCTTATTATCTGTCATTCCGGCTATGTACTCCACCACAGCAGTAGCATAATCTTCTGGCTTATTTATATTATATATTTTGTTGTTCTTTAGCTTTTTATTTTCTACAATTTCTTCATTTGTGCAATAATTTTTAAGCCAACAAGCAAATTCTTTTATTACTTCTGCATATAAACTATTTATGTTTTCTTGTAAAATCTGATTTTTAGCAGATTTTAACACTTCGTAAATTGTATTTAACACTAAATTAAAATATTGGTCTGCCAATCTATTTTTATCATTTGAATATATTTTTTCATAATTAAATGCTTTTAATTCATTTATAAAATTTAAGCCTTCTTGAGAGAAAGTTAAGCCTTTTTCTAATGTGGTATTTTTCAATAAATCTGACATTAGATAATTTACTATATTTGTTGTATTTAATATATCATACCCAGTATTTGCAACATCTAATCTATGTTGTAACTCTTGAATATCTGTTTCTGTAAGTATTTTAAATCTAAGTGCATCTTCTATATCTCTGCCAAGATATGAAATTTTATCAGAAATTTTTACAACACATCCTTCCCAAGTAAATGGAGCATATTCGTTAGGCTTTGTATAATTTTCTAGATTAATTGCTTCTTCTCTAGGTTTTATGCTGTTTTCATCAATTTCGCCACAATGCGAAATTATTCCATCTCTTACTGCATATGTTAAATTCAAATTTTCTTTATATCCTTCTCTATTATCCAAAAGCTCTATATTATCAACATAAAGTAAACCATTTCTTTCATGCCAAAAGTTTTTTCCAGTTTCATTTAGTAAAATTTTATTTAGTACCCTCTCCCCAGCATGTCCGAACGGGCTATGCCCCAAATCGTGAGCAATAGCAATAGTTTTAGTAAGCTCTATGTTTAACCCAAGTGCTTTTGCTAAACCATAACTAATAGATTCAACATAGTTTACATGCTCTATTCTAGTACAAATATGGTCATTTGTTGGTGAAAAAAACACTTGTGTTTTATGTTTCATTCTTTTAAACGCATTAGAATAAATTATTCTAGTATAATCTCTTTCAAACTCAGACCTTATCTCAGTATTAGCCGTATACAACGGCTTTTTTCTTGCAATCATTTGCCTCCATTTATCATTTTCTGGAGTAGCAGAACCTTGCTTTAAAGCATTTAAATTAATATTTTCATTCATCATTATCACCTTATCCTTCGCCCATTAGGGACGCCCCTTTTTGGGCGAGATTTTATTAAAAATATCCTATCACAAAATCATAAACGTTTCAACGTTAATTTTCACAGAATTCTTATTCATATACTTATATGAAAATTGAAGCCTGAAGCATCTTACAAATAATAAGGGAAGCAGATTGTGTTCTGTTTCCCTTATTTATTTTTATTCAATTACAATTTTGTCGTCTTTTACAACTGCTTTTGCTTTTTTCTTTGGTTTTATCACGCCATCTAGTATTGCTTCTGCAATTTTATCTTCTAGCATATTTTGTATAGCACGTCTTAGTGGTCTTGCACCATAATTTGTATCTACGCCTTTCTTAGCAATTAAGTCTTTTACAGATTGATCTATGTCTATTTTTATGTCTTGTGCACTTAGTCTGTTTTGAACTTGTACAAGCATTATATCTATTATTTTTTTGATATCTTCGTCTTCTAGCTTATGGAATACTATTATGTCGTCGATACGGTTTATAAGTTCTGGTCTGAATTGTTTTTTCAATTCTCCCATTACTTCTTTCTTTATCGCCTCATATTCTTGATTCTTGTTTTCTTCGGCATTTCCACCAGCAAATCCCAATTTATTTTTGTCTGTTATTAATTTAGCTCCGACATTTGATGTCATTATTATTACAGTATTTTTAAAGTTTACGGTTCTGCCTTGAGCATCTGTTAATCTTCCGTCTTCAAGAATTTGTAATAACATATTCATTACATCTGGGTGGGCCTTTTCAACCTCATCAAATAGGATTACAGAATATGGTCTTCTTCTTATTTTTTCTGTTAATTGTCCACCTTCGTCATATCCAACATATCCTGGAGGAGCACCTATTAATTTGGCAACAGAGTGTGGCTCCATAAATTCAGACATATCAACTCTTATCATGCTATTTTCGTTGCCAAACAATGCCTCTGCCAATGCCTTTGCAAGCTCTGTTTTACCAACACCAGTTGGTCCTAAGAATAAGAATGAACCTATTGGTCTGTTTGGGTCTTTTAATCCAACTCTTCCTCTTCTTATTGCTTTTGAAACCGCTTCTACTGCTTCATTTTGACCAATTACTCTTTTATGCAATTCTTTTTCAAGATTTTTTAA
>CAKOZB010000120.1 GCA_934131055.1 uncultured Clostridia bacterium
CTTTTTCTAAGTCTTCTTTGTATCTTTCTACTAAACAACCTGTTGCAATTAATACCTTACATCTTCCTGTTTTCTTGTACTCTGCCATTTCTAAGATTGTATTTATTGCTTCTACTTTTGCAGATTCTATGAATCCACATGTGTTTATAACAATAACATCTGCAATTTTAGGATTATTTACAATATTAAACTCATTCTCCTTAAAAATTCCAATCATCATTTCTGTATCTACTAAATTTTTGCTACATCCTAGTGATATGAAGCCTACGTTCATTTTTTTCTCCCTTCATTGCGTTGAAAAATAATTATAATTTTTTTCAAACTTTTTAATACATTTATTTGCTATTTACCGTACTTTGTAATTTTTCTAATTTTGATATAATACTGTCATAAGTTTTTCTTGAAATTCTGCTTGTATCTCCATTTGCATAATCTTGTGCAAGTTTTTTTATATCTGTTAATTCAAATCTATTTTCTGCTTTTGTTCCATTATCTAACACATATATTGGGGTGTAATCAACTTTTTGCAATACTGCCTTGTCTGAGTCTGAACTCTTTGCAATTTGAATGTTTAAAATAAGCTCTACATCTGCATTTGCATATTTTAAAGTAGAAATATAATTTCCAAGAGAATATGCAACTAGTACATTTTTTCCTTCTTCTGTTTGAATTATTTCCATTGGTTCTACAACTGATGGATGTGAACCTAAAATCATGTCTACTCCATTTTTCACTAAGAAAGCTGTTATATTTCTTTGGTATTCTGATATTTCCGAGCTGTTTACATCTCCCCAATGCATTATTGCTATTATGTAATTTGAATTTTGTTTTGCATATTCTATGTCTTTTTGTGCAAGTTCTTCTGAATAAATATTAGCTGACTTTTTTTCTTCATCTGTAATTTCATTTTCATTGCTTACCCCGTATGTGTAGCCTAAAAAAGCAACTTTAATTCCATTAATTTCTTTAATGTTTCCTGTAAAATCCGAGTTTTCTTGTTCTTTTGTCTTTTCTTCATCTAGTGTGTTTTCATTTGATTCATCTACTTTGTTTTTAATTCCAGTAATTTCAATATTTTGTTCTTTAATTTTGCTTATTGTTGTCTCTAATCCTTGAGTTCCATAATCCAACACGTGATTGTGTGCCAATGAAACTAGTCCTATTCCCGAATCTTTAACTGCTTTTAGGAATTCAATTGGTGAATTATATTTACCAACACCAGAATATTTACCATCAACAAAATTTGTTTCTAATGTTCCAATAGCGAAATCCGAATCTTTCACGAATTTTGAAACTCCAGTAAACATATGAGAAAAGTCATATCCCTCGTCTATTTTTGCATCATTAATCATATCCATTTGGCACAATATATCTCCAACAGCCGAAATCTTTGCTGTTCTTGTTATTCCTGTTGTCTCATCATCACTTGATGGTTTTGTAAGATTATTCTCTATTGCTGTAAAGATTTCGCCAGTTTGTTTTTCTAGCTCTTTTGCCTGTTTTGCTAATAACTTTCTGTCTTGATATTTTCGTATTTGAATTACGCCTTCTGCAACTATAATGACTGCCAGTAAAATAGATACAATAATTATAAAATTTCTATTTGTAATTGTATCTAGTACTACATTTCTTTTTCTAGTATTTCTTCTGTTTCGCATTTCATGCACCCTTTCAACTTTATCCTGTACTATTTTACTATAATTTGTTAAAAAAATAAATAGCAATAAAAAAATTGCTAATATTTTCGTATAAGTTCAAAAAAATCAATTGTGTTTTAGACTTTTTTGAACTTATACATCATTTTACCATTCTATTTCTTCTATTGGTGTTGGATTTTTGTTGATGATAATGTCTTCCGATTTTCCATTTTTGAAGTGTATTATTTTATCTGCCATTGGAGCTATTGCGCTATTGTGCGTTATTATGATTACTGTCATATTTTCTTTTCTACATGTATCTTGCAAGAGTTTTAAAATCTGCTTTCCTGTGTTATAGTCTAAAGCTCCAGTTGGTTCGTCACAAAGAAGTATTTTTGGATTTTTAGCAATGGCTCTTGCTATTGCAACTCTTTGCTGTTCGCCTCCAGATAGTTGAGATGGAAAGTTATTTTTTCTTTCTTGTAGTCCAACTTTCTCCATTACTTTTTCTGAACTTAGTGGATGTTTGCAGATTTGAGTTGCAAGTTCTACATTCTCAATTGCAGTTAAATTTTGAACCAAATTATAAAACTGGAATACAAACCCAATATCTTCTCTTCTATATTTCGTAAGTTGCTTTTCATTGTAATTATTAACATGTCTTCCGTCAATTACAACATCTCCAGAAGTTACACTATCCATTCCACCAAGAACGTTTAGGGCAGTAGTTTTTCCTGCCCCACTCGGTCCAACGATTACAACAAGTTCACCTTTATTTATTTCAAAATTTGCATTGTCTAAGGCTCTAATCTTATTATCACCCATAGTATATTCTTTTACAACATTTTTAAATTCTATATAGGCCATATTGCCCTCCTTATTTGAAAAAGTCAAAATTGTAATTATTTTTCAATCTACACTTTTTAATGAGTCAGTCATACTTATTTTCTTCAAAGTTCTATTTACTGCTAAATTTACTATTTCTGCAAATATTATTGTTATTATAATTCCATATATAAAACACATTTTGCTTATTTCGTAGTTAAACATCATCATATCAAGCTCGCACGTTTTTACCGCATACATCGACAAGAAGTATCCCCCAAATAGTCCGAAAAATATTCCAATAACTGTTAATATTCTTGTTTCTTTTGTTATATAATTAAATACCTCTTTATTATAAAAACCAAGTACCTTTATTGTAGCAAGTTCACGTATTCTTTCACTTATGTTTACATTTGATAAATTATATAAAACTGCAAAGGCAAGCAATCCAGCTGATATTATTAGCACATATACTACTAATTGCATTTGTTCCATTACTGTTACAAAAATATCCTTTGTACCAGATAAGAAGCTTACTCCAGCAACTATTGTGTCATCTTGTAAGATTGTTTTTCCGCTATTTTCTTCATCATCTTCTGTTGTACCTTCTGCTTCTTTTATAAGCAATGTATTAGGCTTGAAGCTATTTTCTCCATATAGTTTGTTGTACAAATTACTAGACATATACATATAATGATAGATATAATTTTCTGTTATTGCTCCTACTTTTACATCTTTTTCTATATCATCTGTATTTTTTATGGTTATTGTATCCCCAACCTTTATCTTTAATAGGCTTGCAATCTTTTCTGATATTATTACAGAGTCATCATCTAATGTGTATGTTTCCTTCTTGTGCTTTCTGTTTCTTAATCCTATAAATTCATCTAATTTATCTGACTGCTCTGGTACTACAAGGTTTATTGTCTGTGAATTTTGAATGCTTGTTATTTCAACAGTTTTCATGTAACTTGGCAATGTGTCTGCAATTTTATCTAGGTTCTTTATTTTTTCATTTTCATCTTGAATTTGCGTTTTTGTTACATCCTCTTTAAATTCGATTGTTCCATCATATTTAAAGATTTCGCCATACTGATTTGGAATCATGTTTCCTATCGCATTTCTTATGCCGAATCCTGCTATTATAAGCGATGTACAACCTGCTACACCTATTACAGTCATAAGCATTTTTTTCTTATATCTGAATA
>CAKOZB010000121.1 GCA_934131055.1 uncultured Clostridia bacterium
CTTATGGGTAGCAAATCTGAGAAAAAACATGATAAATCTACTAAAGACAGAAATAGTAAAGAAACGAAGAAAAATAAAAAAGATATAAAAAATGATGAGCAAAATAAAAAAACAAAGAAAAAAGGATTTTGGAAAAGACATAGAAAATTAGCTATTTTTATAAAATTAATATTTGTACTAATTATACTTGCTTGTATTGTTGGAGCTGGAGCAATTGTTGCATTATTTAGCAATGATGACTGGGCTATGTCAAAAGATGATCTTACATTAAAAATTATTGATACAATAATTTATGACAAAGATGGTAATGAAATTGCAAATGTGTCTGGTGATGAAAAAAGAAGAATTGTATCTTTAAGTGAGATTCCAGAAAATTTGCAAAACGCTTATATTGCCATAGAGGATAAGAGATTTTATGAGCATAAAGGTGTAGACTTAAAAAGAACAGTTGGTGCAACTGTAACATATATTATACATAGAGGTCATTCTTCTTATGGTGGAAGTACAATAACACAACAATTAATAAAAAACTTGAAAAATGATAAGGGAGATTCAGGATTAGCTGGAATCGAGAGAAAAATAAGAGAAATATCTAGAGCATATAAAGTTGAAAAAATGCTTTCTAAGAGTCAAATATTAGAACTATATTTAAATACAATATATGTTGGAGGAGAGGGAAACTTACATGGTGTTGAACTTGCTTCTAGATACTACTTTAATAAATCTGTTGGCGACTTGGATTTAGCAGAATGTGCATTTATAGCAGGAATAAACCATGCACCAAATAGTTATAATCCATTTAAAGAATCTACTGATAATAGTGAATTAATAAAAAAGAGAACAACTACAGTTCTTTCTGAAATGAAAGATCAAGGAAAAATATCAGAAGAAGAATATAATACTGCAAAAGCGGAAGCTGATGAAGGCTTACATTTTGAAAAAGGTAGCACTTCAACAAACTCTTCAATGTCATATTTGGCAAGAGCAGCATTAAATCAAGTAATAAATCAATTTGCCGAGAAAAATGATGTATCTACAGATATAGCACAAACGATGATTGAAGGTGGAGGATATAAAATTTATACGACACAGGATTCCACAATTCAATCAGAGATGGAAGACATATATAGAAATAGTGATGAGCATATTTTTGTGGGAGTTGCTACAGATAAAGAAGGCAATAAATTAAATGACCATACTCAATCTGCAATGGTTGTAATAGACCACAAAACAGGAAAAGTTGTAGGATGCATGGGAGGACTAGGTGATGATGTTGACTCAAATGGACAAAATAGAGCAACACAATCAACAAGACAACCAGGTTCAGCAATAAAACCAATAGCTGCAATAGCTCCAGCACTAGAGTCTGGAATAATTACAGCAGCTACTGTATATGATGAATCAAGAACTACTTTTTCTGGTGGATATACTCCAAACCCACATAAGGGATATAGTTTAGTAACAGTTAGACAAGGTATAGGATTTTCTGCAAATACAATGAGTGTTAAGATTATGGCAGAAGTTGGACCAAGTAATTCGATTGCATTTTTGAAAAAGTTAGGAATATCAACATTGGTTACTGCAAGCGAAAATTCAGAAAAAAATGATGAAAACTTGTCATTAGTACTTGGTGGAGCAACAAATGGTATTACACCTCTAGAAATGGCAGGTGCATATGCAACAATAGCAAATGATGGAGTATATATTACTCCAACATTCTACACAAGAGTTGAAGATAAAGATGGAAATACTGTTATGGAACCAACACAAGAAACAAGAAGAGTTTTATCAGAAGGTAATGCATACATATTAAAATCTATTTTAACAGGTCCTATAATTGGAAGTGATCCAACAGCTCCATACTGTAAAATATCGGGTCAAGATGTCGGTGGTAAAACTGGAACTACAACAAATAACTATGACAGATGGTTTTGCGGATTTACAAATTATTATACAGCTGCTACATGGTATGGATTTGATCAACCAGAAAATCTATACCCTGCAAAAGCAAATGGTACTAACAGAGCTGCAAGACTTTGGGTGGCTGTAATGAAAAAATTACATAGTGATTTGTCAAGTTCAAAATTTGAAAAACCAAGCAATATAGTAACAGCTAAAATATGTAAAGCTTCTGGAAAAGTAGCAACAGATGCATGTACAGATACATATACAGAATACTTTGTAAAAGGAACTATTCCTGGATATTGTGAAGGACATGAAAAATTAACAATTTGTAAAGAAACAGGAAAAATTGCAACAGAATTCTGTCCTGAGACAGAAGAAAAAACATATGCGAAGAAGCCAGAAAAGGAAGATACAAATCTATGGAAAACAAGTGATAATGGACAATATGATATTCCAACAGAATCGTGTGATGTACATACTAAGAAACAAATAAAAATTCCCAGTGTGGTTGGAAAAACTAAGGAAAAAGCTTTGAAAACATTGAAAGATTTAGGCTTAACAGTTACTGTTGAAACTAAAGAATCTGAAAAAGCAGATGGAACAGTATTAGCACAGAGTAAGGCTGAAGGAACGACAGCAACAGCAGGAGATAGTATTACAATTACAGTAAGTAAGAAAAAGAAAGATGATACACAAACACCAACTCCACCAAAAGGAAATAATGAAGCTGTAAATGATGTAGTGGTTGATCCAGACGCACCAGCTGCTAATAACGAAGTTAAAGAGTAATTATTAGACGGAAAAGGAGTAAATATGAAATTAACTTTTTATAATACTTTAACAAGAAAAAAAGAAGAATTTCATTCAATAGATGAAAATAGAGTAAGAATGTATAGTTGTGGACCTACGGTCTACAGCTATGCACATATTGGAAATTTTAGAACTTACATATTTATGGATACATTAAGAAGAGTTTTAAAATATAATGGTTATGAACTAAAACATGTAATGAACATAACAGATGTTGGACATTTGGAATCTGATGCTGATGAAGGCGAAGATAAAATGGAAAAGGCTGCTAGAAAAGAGCAGAAAGATCCATATGAGATTGCAAATTTTTATACAGAAATATTTTTAAAAGATATGGGAAAGCTTAACATAGACAAACCAGAAATTATTACAAAAGCAACAGAAAACATTTCTCAAATGATAGAATATGTTAAAGAAATAATAAAAAATGGATATGCGTATGAAACTAGCAAGGGCATATACTTTGATATATCAAAATTAGATAAATATCCAGTATTATCAAATAGAAAACTAGATGATCAGATAGCTGGAGCAAGAGTTGATGTTGACCCAGAAAAAAAGAATCCATACGATTTTGCTTTATGGATTAAAGCACCAGAAAACCATATAATGAAATGGGAAAGTCCATGGGGATTATCATACCCAGGTTGGCATTTAGAGTGCTCTACTATGGGAAGAAGATTTTTAGGAGAAGAATTTGATATTCATACTGGTGGAGTTGACCATATTCCAACACATCATGAAAATGAAATTGCACAATCTAAAGGTGCAACAGGAAGAATACCGGCACATGTATGGATGCATTGCGAGTATTTGCAAGTAGATGGTGGGAAAATGTCAAAGAGCTTAGGAAATACTTATACAATTTCTCAATTACAAGAAAAAGGTATTTCACCACTTGCTTTCAAATTATTCTGCTTTACGG
>CAKOZB010000122.1 GCA_934131055.1 uncultured Clostridia bacterium
GTATTGAAGTTATACAATTATCCAACAGACAGCAATGTTTTAGGGCCAATGCAATTAGATACACAATTGGGACAAGATGAGACAATTGCAAAGGAAATAGAAAACTTAAATGTTTCGGGTACAAAGCTTTCTAAAGATATAATAATAGTGCCAATAAACAATACTTTATTATATGTAGAACCAATATATCAACAATTTGTGAACGAAACAGACTCATTGCCAGTACTAAAAAAAGTGGTGGTCGCATCTGGAAATAAAGTTGCAATAGGAAATACATTTAGCGAAGCACTTTCAAATTTAGTTTCACAATATGCAGTCGATATTGAAATAGAGAACACAGATAGCTTAGATGAGCTTGCAGATTTAATAATAAAAGCAAACAACAATTTAAAAACATCAACACAAAGCAATGACTGGGAGCAAATAGGAAAAGACACAAAAAGATTGCAAAACTTGATAAATAGATTAGAAGAAGTGAAAAAAGAAATAGACAAAAAGTCGAGAGAAAACGGAAAAAATAATACAACTGCAATAAATGAATTAGTTGATGAAAATGTTACAAATGTAACTGAATAAATAATAGTAAAAAGAGTCATCATAATAGAAAGGTGGCTCTTTTATTATGAAAAAAATAAGATTAAAAGAAAATAAAAAAATAGAAAGATTTAAATGTGATAATTCAAAAATGATGCAACTAGCTATAAATTCTAAAAATTATCACAAGAAAAAATTAGAGGAAAAACTATTAATACAATTAAATAATTTAAACAATACATTAAATAAAAACAAGGTACTGGAATTAATCGAAATTGCAGGTGATTCAAGAAAATATCTTGTTAGAAATTTTATGTCTGGAATATCAAAAGGAATTGGAATAGGAATTGGATTTTCGATAATTACAGCATTAATAATATATGTAATGCAGAAAATAATAAGGCTGAATATACCAGTGCTAAGCCAGTATATATCAGATATAGTAGAGATAGTGGAGAGGACGAAATAATATAAAAATTTGTTTTCGTTTCTTGATTTATGCACTTTTTTGTGTTATAACAAAAGTCATGAAAACAAATTAATACATATAGAAGGAGAAAGTAAAATGGAAGTAAACGAAGAAAAAAGAGCTAAATTTATGGAGAACGCAGGAAAAAGAGTAAATAAAGTAATGCATGACATTCAAATATTAGAGCCAATGGCAAGAAGTAGCGTTTATGATTTTACAAAAGAAGATGTTGAAGAAATGTTTACTGCAATGCAAGACGCATTAGATAGTGCAAAAGAGGAATTTAACAAAAAGTTTGAAGGAAGAGCTAAAGCTGAAAGAAAGATGTTTTCATTTGGAACTAACCCTGTAAGCAAAGAAGCAGAAGAAGTAAAACAGGAAGAAAATAATGTAGCAACTGAAACAGAGAATGCTTAATGCTGATAAAATAATTAAAAATTGATGAAAAACAGAAATGATTTTTAATAAATTATTTCTGTTTTTTACGGTTAAATTAGCGTTTACAAAAAACGACATATTGTAACAAAAATGTAACAAAGCATATTCTATTAGAGCCTAAAGGATAACAAAAAAATAAAAAATAAAAAAGCAAAATTGTTGCTTTTGCAACAGAAAAAGTAAAAAGTTGAGGTATAATAATAGTCATAAATTGCAAAGCAATAGATTGAAAAATAATTATAATTTTCAAATCTAGGAAATATTTTTGGGGAAGGAATGTGTGTTAACAATGAAAGTAATAAAAAGAGATGGAACAATAGTCGAGTACAATGCTGAAAAGATTAGAACTGCAATAAAAAAAGCAAATAATGAAGTTTCAAAAAAACAAAAAGCTACAGATGAAGAAATTGATGAAATAATAAGATATATAGAGGATTTAAGAAAATCTAGAATATTAGTTGAAGATATTCAAGATATAATCGAGCAAAAGCTTATGGAAATAGGAAGATATGAACTTGCTAAACAATATATTACATATCGTTACACAAGAGCTCTTGTTAGAAAAGCTAACACAACAGATCAGACTATTAAAGAGCTAATCGATGGAGAGAGTGAATACTGGAATAATGAAAATGCCAATAAAAATGCGAGAGTTGTCACAACACAAAGAGATTATCTAGCAGGAATAACAAGTACAGATATAACAAGAAGATTCTTGCTTCCCGATGATGTTGTAAAGGCTCATGATGAAGGAATTATACATTTCCACGATGCTGATTATTTTGCACAAAATGCCTTAACAAACTGTGAATTAATAAACCTAGAGGATATGCTTCAAAATGGTACTATAATGAATGGTGTTATGATTGAAAAGCCTCACAGATTTATTACAGCATGTACAATTGCAACACAAATAATACTTGCTGTTACATCTTCTACATATGGTGGTGCTACTGTTTCACTTGCGCACTTGGCTCCATTTGTAAGAAGTAGCTATGAAAAATATTATCAAAAATACAAAGAAAATGGATTAAGCAAAGAACAGTGTGAGAAGTTTGCAAAAGAAGATACTAAAAAAGAAGTTGCTGATGGTGTTCAAACATTCAACTACCAAGTAAATTCAATGACAAATACAAATGGCCAGGCTCCATTCTTATCTGTTTGTATGTATTTAGGAGAAACAGACGAGTATAAAGAAGAATTAGCAATGATAATAGAAGAATTTCTAAACCAAAGAATATTAGGATTCAAAAATGAAAAAGGTGTATATATTACACCAGCTTTCCCAAAACTTCTTTATGTACTTGAGGAAGATAATATACACGAGAACAGTAAATACTGGTATTTGACAGAACTTGCAGCAAAATGTACAGCAAAAAGAATGGTTCCAGATTATATATCAGAAAAAATAATGAAACAAATGAAAGTAGATGCAAATGGAGACGGACAATGCTATCCATGTATGGGATGCCGTTCATTCTTAACTCCTTACATAGATCCAGTTACCAAGAAACCAAAATACTATGGTAGATTTAATCAAGGTGTTGTAACAATTAACTTAGTTGATGTTGCTTTATCATCAGGAAAGGATTTAAAGAAATTCTGGAAAATATATGATGAAAGACTTGAACTTTGCCATAAGGCTCTACAAGTAAGACACGAAAGACTTGCAAAAGCAACAAGTGATATTGCCCCAATACTATGGCAACATGGAGCATTTGCAAGATTACCAAAAGGTGCAAGTATTCACCCATTATTACATGGTGGATATTCTACAATATCTTTAGGGTATGCAGGATTATACGAATGTGTTAAATACATGACAGGTAAGAGCCATACAGATAATGGTGATGGAAAAGATTTTGCCATAGAAGTAATGAAGAAAATGAATGAAAAATGTGCACAATGGAAAGAAAGAGAAGACATAGATTACAGTGTTTATGGTACACCAATAGAGTCTACAACATATAAATTTGCAAAGTGTCTACAAAAGAGATTCGGAAAAATAAAGGGAATAACAGACAAAAACTATATAACAAATTCATACCATGTTCCAGTATTTGAAGAAATAGATGCGTTCTCTAAGTTAAAACTAGAGAGTGAATTCCAAAGACTAAGCCCAGGAGGAGCTATATCTTATGTAGAAACACCAAACTTACAAGACAACTTAGAAGTTGTACTTCAAATAATCAAATT
>CAKOZB010000123.1 GCA_934131055.1 uncultured Clostridia bacterium
TACCATTACTGGGCTAAACCTTCTTTCAAGAGCTGCATCTTTCTCAATGTATTTTCTGTATTCGTTTGTTGTAGTTGCACCAACAACTTGAATTTCACCTCTTGCCAGAAGTGGTTTTAAAATGTTGGCTGCATCAACAGCACCTTCTGCAGAGCCGGCACCTACAATCGTATGAATTTCATCTATAAAGAGAATTACATCTCCGGCTTTTTTTACCTCATCAAGAGATTTCTTTATTCTTTCCTCAAAGTCTCCTCTATACTTTGCACCAGCTATCATCCCAGATATATCAATACTTACAACTCTCTTATTTTTTAAAGTTTCTGGCACATCACCTTCAACTATTTTTTCTGCTAACCCTTCGGCTATGGCGGTTTTACCAACACCTGGTTCACCTATCAAACAAGGGTTATTCTTGCTTCTTCTTGATAAAATTTGAATAACTCTATCAATTTCAGTTCTTCTTCCTATAACTGGGTCAAGCTTTCCTTCTCTTGCCTTTTTAGTTAAATCACTACCATATTGGTTCAAAGTTGGAGTAGAATTATAACTTCCACCATTGCTTGTCCTCTTGCTCTCAGATTCCTGGCCTTTTGTTTCATTAATCATTTTCACAAGTTCATTGTACAACTTTTTTGGATTTACATTCAAATCCATCATAATTCTAACAGCTACACTATCTCCCTCACGCATAATTCCACAAAGAATATGCTCAGTTCCAATATATTCACTGTTAAATCTACGCGCTTCAATAAAAGAATTTTCAATTATTCTTTTGCTTCTAGGCGTAAGCCCAATACTATCTACATTTACAATTGGAGCATTTTCACTTACACCTATAAGTTCTTCAATTTCCTTTAAAACAGCTTCTGCAGTAACGCCTTGGTTTGCAAGGACTTTACTTGCAACACCAGTTCCTTCTTCTACTAAACCATATAAAATGTGTTCTGACCCTATATAATTATGCCCTAGCTTTGCAGCTAAATCATTCGCAATTTCTAGAGCATTTTCTGCACTATTTGTAAATTTATATTCCATAATTCACCACTTTCCTTTCATTCATACATTAGGTTGAAAAAGTATTGGATTTTGGCAATTTAAATGAGTTTCAAATGTAATAAGCACACACTCTTTGCATGTAATTACGTTTGAAATAGTATTTGACATAGCCAAAATTATAATTACTTTTCAACCTAGCTTTTTATATTTATTCTGTTACAATTTTTCTAATAATATCTGTCCTCTTCAAGTCTCTTTCGTTAGAATCCATCATTTTTCCATAGTACTTTTGTAGATTTGCAGGTTTCGTATATAAGAATAATTTTTTAATTTTTGTATCATCTAATTCACTTATTATCCCCATATCTGTACCAAGTTTTACATCGGATAACAAATCTATGCATTCATTACTCGATAAAATTCTGGCATTTTCTAATATACCGAAAGCCCTGTACACTTTATCAGCAAGTCCAATTTGATTCTTTCCCAAATATTTTCTTGCTACCCTTTCTTGTTCTATAATCTTATCTGTTATAAGCTTCATATTTTTTACGATTTCTTGTTCTGTAAGTCCTAAAGTCTGATTGTTAGAAATTTGGTACATGTTTCCCATGCTTTGGCTTCCTTCTCCATAAACTCCCCTTACACTCATTCCAAAATTATTTACAATATGAAGTATTTTATTTAAGTTACCAGTCTCCGCAAGCCCTGGTAAATGAACCATTACAGAAACTCTTAGACCTGTACCCACATTAGTAGGGCATGCTGTTAAATATCCATATTTTTCACTAAACGCATAATCTACTAATCTTTCTAGTTTTTGGTCAATTTCAATTGCAAGATTCATTAACTCTTCTATTGCAATTCCTTCTCCGAAAAGTTGCATCCTTAAATGGTCTTCTTCATTTATCATTATGCAAATATTTTCTTCGTCGTTTATAAGAATTGCACAATTCTCATCTTTGCTACTTGCAAACTCTGGACTGATAATATGTTTTTCGACTAAAGATTGTTTTGTTAGATTATCCATGTCTTTTAATCTTAATAATTTTAAATCGTATCCAATACTTGGAAGAACACCTTCTATTTTTTCTAATATGTGCTTTTTATCATCTTTTGAGCATTTATTCTCAAAATTAAAATCTTTAATATTACGTGCAAGCCTTACTCTTGTACTAATTACCACATCAGAATCTTTTCCATTTTGTAAATACCAATTAGACATTTTACTACTTCCCTTCTCCATTAATAATTTCAAATTGACTAATTTTTTCTTTGTTTTTTCTTTCTATTATTTTGCATTTTTCTTTTCAATGTCTTTAATTTTATCCCTTATTTTTGCTGCATCTTCGTATCTTTCTTCTTGTATTGCAACATTTAATTCTCTTTTCAAAGATTCCAGCTCATCAACTTGACTTACTTTTTTATCTTTTTCAGCCTTAGGATTTTGAGAATTTACATTAGCCTTATTTTCGCCAGTATTTTTCATTTTCTCTTCAATTTTTAAAGGTTTTCTTCCAACATGTTTTATACTTCCTTGCATATTCTTTAATACTTGGTCAATTTTATCTTCAAACATATCGTAGCAATCAGCGCATCCTAATAATCCAGTTTTTATAAAATTATCATACTCTTCTCCACAGTTTGTACACGTATTGCTACTCTCCTTCATAAAACTTGGCAATAATTGTTCATCATCAAACAAATCATCAAAGAAATTTGAAAAATGAATTGGCATATTAACTTTAAAATTTGATATTCCCATCTTTTCGGCACATTCTTCGCATAATACCATCTCTTTCTTTACTCCATTAACAATTTGAGTATATTTAACATTAGCTTCATTTTTTCCACAATTTTGACATACCATAATAATCATCCTCCTATAATAGATTTTATTTTTAGTCGTCTTTTTAACAGTTTTTCATTACCTTTTTACTGTTATAATTTAATTTTTTTGCTTTTAATATTTTAGCTTTTTATCATAAACATAATTTAATGCTTTTGCTAAAACATACTTTTCTTCTGTAATCTTTTAGTTAATCTTCAACAAGATTTAATAACATATTTTTAAATATGTTAGCTCTTAATTTATCTTTTTCTTTTGGATCTACAGTGAGAACATTGTCACTAGTTGCAACCTTTAAAAGTTTTGCCTCATTTTTAGTAACCATATCATATGATAAAAAATTACTAATAAATATACTAACTTCTTGAGCCGTTACAGCATCCCCCACGCTTGATATTATATGCATTAAGTAATTGCTTTTTGTAATGTTTACTTTAGTAATTGTAATATGTCCTCCACCACCACGTCTGCTTTCAACATAATAACCTTGTGTAGGTTTAAACCTTGTAGATATTACATAATTTATTTGAGATGGCACACAGTTGAACTTTTCTGCTAAATCGTTTCTTTGTATCTCAATACTATCTTCATCGTCGAATAAATCCTTTATAAAATCTTCTATCATGTCTGATATTCTCACCTTTTACCGCCTCTTTTCTATTTATATTACTATTTTCATGTCATATTAAATTTTGCTCTCAATCGTCATTCAGATTTTGACTTTGCTTTTGATTATTATTTTGTTTTTGACTTTGACTTTCTTTGACCTACATTCTTATTATAGCAC
>CAKOZB010000124.1 GCA_934131055.1 uncultured Clostridia bacterium
GTATAACATTGTCATTATTTATTGGGTTTACTGGTCCTTCCATTCTTCTTCCTCCTTTGTAAACAATATATTTCGAATATCTATAATATTTATACTATAAAAAACAATTTTTATCAAGTCTTTTTTGAATTTTTTTGTTTTTTATTTGATATTTTTCATTTTTCTAGTTCTATTTTTTATTATTCTATTTTTAGATACAGACATGTACAAACTTTTTATTATATTTCCATTTGCTTTCCTAGAAAATTTGCAGCAGATTGTGCAACTTTTTGTTCCACTTCTGACATTTTTGTTTTTTCGTCTTTTGACAATAATATTACACTTCCAATTGCATCACCATCAGATATTATTGGGTATATTACCTGGGCTTTATATATTTTATCATTTTTTTCATTTTGAGTAATTGGTACAGCCATATCATTATTTTCTTTGCTTACATATTTTACTTTATTATCTAATATCTCTTCTAGTTCTTGGCTTATTCCTTGTTCTAGCCATTCTTTTTTTGATGCTCCAGATACTGCAATGACTGTGTCTTTATCAGTTATACATGCAATATGCCCAGTAGTCTTTGTTAATGTTTCAGCATATTCAGCAGCAAATTCCGAAAGTTCTCCTATTGGCGAATATTTTTTCAGGATTACTTCCCCTTCTTTATCTGTAAATATTTCAAGTGGGTCACCCTCTTTTATTCGTAAAGTTCTTCTTATTTCTTTTGGAATTACTACTCTGCCTAAATCATCTATTCTTCTTACAACTCCTGTTGCCTTCATATTTTTCCTCCTCTTTTATAATTTGTTTTATATTGTTTATTATTACAAAAAAGGGGAAAAATATTCATTTTTTTATTTCATTCATTTTATCAAAAATCAATTAGCAATGTTTTTTACCTCAGTTTTTTCCATTTTTAATATTTTATCCAATTCTTTAGCAAATTCTTCTATCATAACATTTTTTATAGTAGGTTTCTTACCATCAATATAATCACACATTATTTGCTTTAATTTTGCTATATTTTCCATTTCTGGTCTAATTTCTTCTTTATGATGTCTTGCTCTTTCTGCCAACATTTCTCTTATTGAAACTATATCTTCATTGCTTGCACAAGAAATTCTTTGGAACATTTGGAATGGGTCATAATACTTAAATATTGGAATGTTATTACATTCTTTTGCAAACTTATCATAGAATAATTCCATTTTCATAGGAATACACTTAAATAATTCATCTGCTTTTTCTCTGTACATTTTGTCTTTTAATTGAGCGTTTATTTCATAAAATCTTTGTATTATATTATTCATTTCTGGTCCAGCATCTTCTGTTGCAATTTGAGACAACTCTTCTTCTGCATCTTCGCAATATTCAGAAGTTACTGATGCAATGTTCATTCCATTTATAAATACACTTTCTATTGTTTGTATATCATAATCTATCAAGTTTTTCTCTATAAAATAACTAAAATATGCAAATATTTTAACTATTTCTATTGGCTTTATTTTACCGTTTTTTACATCGTCAATTATTTGTTCTATTACAGCTGGAAATTGATCATCTGATATTTTCCAATATTCTTCAGTCAATAGCCTCTTATATCCTGGTAATTGGTCTGTGTCTATAGTATTTCTTATTACTTCCATGTTATCCTTGAATACTTTCATATCAAATATTCTAGTACGTACATATATTTCAATGAATTTAAAGAATCTATATTCAACTTTAAAATTATAATAATATGTATTATCAAATTCCTTAATATAGAATTGTCTATTGTCCATAAATACTCTAGAAGAAACTAATATAGCTCTATATTCTTCGTTGTTTTCTATGTTTTTAAACTTGTCTTTTGTAACTTTACCAGCTTTTATTTCGAATGAAATTGCAATTGTAAATATTAACATTGTTTGCATTATTCTATTATTAGTATTTGAGTAATCTCTACTTACCATGTCAAATATCTTTTTAAAATCGTTTAAAGCATGTTTTAAAATTCTTAAATTTCGAGTTCCACTCTTGTTAAATGTTGCTGTTATCAAATTTGAATTTTGTCTTAAAAATCTAATTAGCTCAGGATATCTTTCATATCTCATTAATAGTCCATTTATTATATACGTGAACTCTGGAGCATATTCAAAAGTTTCGCCTATCAATTTTTCTTTTATTCTTTCATAATCATTTGCTTTATCGAAAACATATTCAATTGTATCTTGAATACGCTGAACCATTGGCTCATCTGTTTTTACATTTAGTTTGTTTTCTTTATCCAACAAATATGTAGCAATAAATGTCTTCATTTCCAAATTGCTACTCTTTAGCTTTGTAGCCAATTCTTTTTCATTACATATTATTATTGTCTTTATATGGTCATGCTCAACAAAGTTATTAATATAACCTAATATATCAATAACATCAACATTTGCTCTTTCAAGGTCATCAAAACATAATACTTTATCTTCTGTAGAGAAAAATTCCTCATAATTAATCTTATCACCATTTTGTGTTACTCCAAAGAAGTTTGCCATATCCAAGCCAGTCTTAGCATATTCTGGAATGACTTTTTCGCCTTTTGAGCCCATATACTTTTTTAAGTTTTTATCCATTAATTGAGTAGTTTCGATAAAGATTTTTTTACTTATTTCTTCTAGATTTGATATTCCATATAAAGACATGTATATTGTTGTGTATTTCTTACCATTTATTTGCATTGCTTCAATTTTGTTTCTTATTTTATGGTTCCAGAAATAAGTTTTACCGCTTCCCCATTCACCATTTATCATAATTGCATAATCTGTATAATCTGCTCTTATATAGTCTAGTATGCTTTCTACTAAATCGTCCATTATCTCTCTCCCTTCAATTTTTAGTTTATTTATTATTTAATCTTTTGCTATTGTTAATACTCCAATTTTATTTGAATTTGCTCCTCTTATTGCTTTTGCACATTCATTTGCGGTTGCTCCAGTAGTATATATGTCATCAAATATAAGCACATTTTTGTTGTAAATTATATCTTGTTTATTTTCCTTTATTTTATACATATCGATGGCATTTTTTAATCTTTCTTCTTTATTTAATGTACTTTGTGCTATGGCATTTTTCTTTTTTATCAGAATATCCTCATATTCCAATTCATTTATATTCTTAGAAAATTCTTTTGCAATTAATGCACTTTGATTATAGCCTCTTTCTTTCCTTCTTTTATTATGAATTGGAACTGGAATTATTATATCATAAGTTTTTAATATTTCACATATTTTTTTATTTTTCAAAAAAACTTGTGATATAGTCTTGTAGTAATATGCTTTATCATCAAATTTGTATTCTAATATTTCCCTTCTAATATCAGTATATTTAAACATATAAATGTGTTCTGCATATGGTTTATTCCTATATTTTTGAATATGTACATTTGTTAATTTTTCAAACTTTTTATTGCACTTTTCACAGAGAAAATTTTCATCTATTTTTCCATAAACTGTACCTGATGTGCAAATATTATTCACGGTTGTACCATTATAGTATTGCTCAGTATACCAAATTGATTTTTGTGGATTTGTTAATTCAAAAAATTTCTTGTTTTCCATAAATATTACCTCTTTAAAAATACATTTAAAATTAATTGAATTATACTATTAAAA
>CAKOZB010000125.1 GCA_934131055.1 uncultured Clostridia bacterium
GCCATACATTTTCCTCTTCTAATCTCACTTCAATATCAACTTGTCCATCATCTGTTGTATACATTATAAAATTATTTTGTTCATTTAATTCATTCTGCATTATGCAAAGCTCCTTTCAAAATTTCTTCTATGTATTATTAATCCTGTTTACATTTCCGGCTCTTTCTCATTTTCTCTGCTTACCGTTCTTGTTACTTCAGATGTTTGTTCTTTTGGTATTTCTTTTTCTTGAAAAGTTAATATGTCTTTTTGTAAATTCCATATGCTATTACTGATGTATTTATCTCTTTCTTTTGCATTCTCTTTACCTATTTGCATATCAAAGGCATCATTTGCTTTCTGTATATCATTACTTTTTAAAGCTTCCATAAAGTCAATTATTCTTTGCTTTCGAACTGATTTATCCATTTTAATTAACTGTGTTGCATAAATTTGTGCTAACATATAACGTGAAAGTTCTGCCTTCTCACTTGCAAATTTGTATTCTCCTTTAGCTATTCTGCTTGTCATTCTAAATCTATCAATTGCAGTACTAATTCTTCTTTTGATTATATTTTCTTTTAATGTGCCAATATCTACATCGGATTCTTTTCTTCCATTCAACTCTATTAAATAGCCGTCAAGCATTCTTTCCATACATTGTGGTATAACTTCTCCTAAAATCATTCTAGCTTCACTAAATTGATTTTGAACATATAAGGTATGTGATATTTCATGAACTAATGAATACACATCTGTCAGTGTACCAGTTTCTTTTGCATATGCATGTACATCTTCTCTTGCAAAAGTTGGACTTGTAGTCTCGTTTCTTTTTACTCCTTTATTAAAAGATAAATATACTGTTTGTCCACTTTCATTGTTCTGTTTTCCTTCTTCTAATAATTTAGATACATCTATACCAAATTCTTTGAAAAATGCAGATACAATATACATAGCTTGATTTCTATCAACTATAGTATCTAATACAGCATCTTGGCCACATTCTGAAAGAATTTTATTAATATCTACACCACAAATTTTTAACCTGTTTATTAAGCCTGAAACTTCATTATTTATTTTATGCGCCAATCCTATATCATCAAAGTATTCCCTTAAAACTCTGTCTCCATTTTTTCCGACCATTTGTGCTAATTCTTGTCGTTCTATGTTATTCTCTTCATTATTCATAATATGCAAGCTCTCCTTATTTTTGTTAAGCACATTATATCAAAAATCGAGTATTAGTCAAATGTTATCTTATATAAAACAAAAGATGATGTAATTATAAAATTTTCATCATCTTTTTCTGTGTTTTATGCTATGTTTAATATTTTAAATTTTAGTTCTGATTATTCTTCATCATTTCCTTGTAATTTTTCTGCTCTGTCTGCTGCAATTAAGTTATCTATCATTTCATCTAAGTCTCCATTTAGGAAGTTTTCCATTTGATATATGCTAAGCCCTATTCTATGGTCTGTTATACGTCCTTGTGGATAGTTGTAAGTACGTATTTTTTCACTTCTATCTCCACTTCCGACTTGACTCTTACGCTCGTTTGCAAGTTCTGAATCACGTTTTTGCTTCTCTACTTCATATAATCTAGATTTTAAAAGTTTCATTGCATATTCTCTGTTTTGTGTTTGAGAACGCTCTGTTTGGCACTCTGCTACTATTCCTGTAGGTACGTGTATTAATCTTACTGCAGATGATGTTTTGTTTACGTGTTGTCCTCCGGCACCAGAAGCTCTAAATACTTCTAGTTTAATGTCTGCTGGATTTATTTCTATTTGAACATCTTCTACTACTGGTAATACCGCAACAGTTGCTGTTGAAGTATGAATTCTTCCACTTGCTTCTGTTTCTGGAACTCTTTGTACTCTGTGAACTCCACTTTCAAATTTTAGTCTACTATAAACACCTTTGCCAGTAACCATGAATGATATTTCTTTATATCCTCCAAGTCCTGTCTCATTTTCATTTAAAACTTCTATTTTCCAGTGTTTTCTTTCTGCATACATTGAATACATTCTGTATAAAGTTCCTGCAAATAATGCTGCCTCGTCTCCACCAGCTCCAGCTCTGATTTCACAAATTATGTTTTTGTCATCATCTGGATCCTTTGGTATAAGTAATATTTTTAGTTCTTCTTCTATCTTTGGAAGTTTTTCTTTATTCTCATATAACTCTTCTTCTGCTAATTCTTTCATTTCTGGGTCATTTAGCATTTCTTGAGCTTCTTCAATACTTTGTTGTATTTGTTTATATTCCTTATATTTTAATGCAACCTCTTCTATTTCTGCATGCTCTTTCATGAACTTTGTCCATTCACTTGTATTTGCAATAACTTCTGGATCTGCAATTTTCTTATTAAGTTCTTCGTATCTATTTTCTACTGCTTCTAATTTTTGAAACATAAAATTTCTCCTCTATATTAATTTTTATAAGCGTAATAATTATACACCCAAAAGCCTATAATTTCAAGTATTTTCCTAAAGCTCTACTACATTGTATGGTATATTCATTATTTCTAGCATTTTTTGTTCTCTATCAGTGCATGTAAAAATAATTGTCTGGTGATTATTTAGGTCACTTGTAAGATACTGTAGCATGTTTTTTAGTCTGTTATTGTCTGAATATGCAAACGACTCATCTAATATAATTGGCAAATTTTCTTTTGATAATTCATCAATCATTGATAATCTAAGTGCCAAATATAATTGGTCTATTGTTCCTGTACTAAGCTTTATTGCTTCTACATACTCGCCTCTATTATTTTCTATAATCATTCCATTTTCGTCATTTATGGTGACTTTATTATATTTATTACTTGATATTTTTTGAATGCTCTCCGAAAGATTTTTTGTAAATTTAGGAGTTATAGTTGTTTTCATTTCTTCATATGCATCCATTAGATTTTCTATTGCAATATTTATGATACTTTCCTTTTCTCTTAATTCTGCTAATTTTTCTTTGTCTGCTTCTAGTTTTTCTTCTAAAACTACCATTTCATCTAATTGGGGAACTATTGTGTTATATTCAATTTCTAATCCTTTAATTCGTATTCTATTATTGTTTATTGTTTCTTCTATCTTTGAAATATAATTTTGGTAATCATTTATATATAATAAATCATTTATATTTTTGTCTTTATATTTCTCTATTATTTGCTGTTTGTTTTTGTTTGATTCTTCTTTTATCGCTTTATTATCTTGTTCTATTTCTTCTGTTATTTTTTCATTATTTTTTTCTAGTAAAATTATTTGTCCCTTTAACATTGATAATTCACTATTTACTTGTTTTTCTTGCTCTTCTTGCTTTTCTAATTCTTTTTCTGTTGTATTTATATTAGCAATTATTTGTTGTTTTTGATTTTCTAATTTTTCTCTTTTGTACTGCTTTTCTTGATTTATCTTCTCTCTTAATTTTGCCTTATTTACTTTCTGCTTATTTTTGTTAATTACATAAAATACAATATTCGCAATTATAGCAACTCCTAATACTCCAGAAATTATATAATTTTTTATTAAAATAATTGAACAAATTAGTGCTATTGCCAATACAACAGTTATTATTATAAACGAAATGCTTGGCTTTTCTTTTT
>CAKOZB010000126.1 GCA_934131055.1 uncultured Clostridia bacterium
ATAGAAGCAGGGAACATTCAATTGAAATCCCTGCTTTTGCAATATAAAAATAAAAATGCACAACAAAAGTACTAAAAGTTGCACAATAAAATTTCTAAAAAATGCAAAACAAATGTGCTAAAATTTGCACAATTGTATTGCTAAAATATAAAACATAGGTTATACTAAATATGAAATAATATATAATATTTAGTACAAAAGGAAGGAACTGTATATGAAATTAACCAAAAAAGAATATAAAGAGAGATTAATTGATAAAAAAATAGATGAATACTTGAAAATTTTTGGGGCAATTAGTATAGAAGGACCAAAGTGGTGTGGAAAAACGTGGACAGCACTGAACCATTCAAATAGTGCATCGTTTCTGAATAATACAGTAGATAATTTTAGAGAAAAACATCTTGCTGAAATGGACGTAAATTTAGTCTTAGACGGAGAATTTCCTAGGACAATTGATGAATGGCAAGAGGTACCAGCTATTTGGGATGCTGTTAGGTATAAATGTGACCAAGATAGAGAAAAAGGAAAATACATTTTAACTGGTTCAGTAACTCCAGCCACAACACAGGTTCACCATTCTGGAGCAGGAAGAATATGCAAAATGAAAATGTATACGATGTCATTGTATGAGTCTGGAGATTCCACAGGAGAAGTATCTTTAATGGACCTATTTAATGGAAAAGTTGAAAATAAAAAGGTTGCAAAACCAGAATTTAGTTGGCTTGCAGAGTTAATTGTTAGAGGTGGATGGCCAGAAACTGTTGGACTTAGCGCAGAAAGTGCAAGGAGAATAACTAAAAGCTATTGGGAAGCAGTACTTGAAAAAGATATTACCGAAATTGACGGAGTAAAAAGAGACAAAAGTAAAATGGAAATGTTAATAAGGTCTCTTGCGAGAAATGAAACATCAATTTCTCCAATAACAGTGTTAGTAAAAGACATTGCAGAAAGCACAGATGAAGACGAGTTATTAGTTAGTAGAAATACCGTAACAGATTATTTAGATGTGTTAGACAGACTGCATCTTATAGAAAACCAAAATTCATTCATGTATAAAATTCGTTCAAAAGCAAATGTTGGAAAAAGTCCTAAGAGACATTTTGTAGATCCATCGCTGGGTTGTGCAGCACTTAACATTACTCCAGAAAAATTAATGAATGATTTAAATACATTTGGACTATATTTTGAGGCCCTTTGCGAAAGAGACTTGAGAATTTATGCAGAAAGCATAGATGCAAAACTATATCATTATAGGGAAAATACAACTAGAATGGAGGCGGATGCAATAGTTGAAATTGCTGATGGTGAGTATGGAGCAATAGAAATCAAACTAGGTTCAAACAAAGAAGAAGAGGCAGCCGAAACTCTAAAGAAGTTTTACGAAATGGCAGAAGCAAAACCTAAATTTATGTGTATAATCTGTGGATTATATGATGCCGTTGTTAAAAGATCAGACGGAATATATGTACTGCCAATAACAGCATTAAAACCATAAAGAGCTTTACATAAATATTGATTTGTGCTATAATGAGTACGTTGGCAAGAGTTGTCACACCTTTGAAAAGGTAAAACTATTCGGAGGTGTAAGCCTCCGAGCAATTGTAAGGAGGTTTGTATGAACCGACGTGATAAGTGGCTGAAAGCCTTGTGGCATGGTATTTTACTGGCATTTTTGGGAGTGGTATTTTATTGTATGGGAATAACCATGAAAGCAGGGAGTGATAATGTAGCAAGCAAAACATCGGCACCAAGTACACAAAATTATGGTAAGTACTATTTGTTTGAAACGACTAAACCAGAGGAGTACTTGGAATTCCTTGAAGAATTTGACCAGGAAAAGTACGAAATAGTGGATATTTCTACCAGTTTACATGTATACTATCGAGGTTCGGACGAATTTTATATGGTAACATATAAAAAAATAACGTAAAAATAAAGGCAGGTGGAAGTTGGATTGCGGTTCAACTTCCATCTGCCTTTTTTTATGTATTTTTATAATTACGCACTTTAATAGGATTTGAAGAAGAAAAGGTTGATTTTGCTACAAATAGTATTGATTTTACGCTATTTTTATTGTAGAATATGGAAGTATAAAAATAAGGCTTTCAAGATGCCACGAAAGGAAAGTGATAAAAGTGAAAGTTAGTAAAGAAGAATTATTACATATAGCAAATCTTGCAGATTTAAAAATAAAAGATGACGAAATAGATAACTATTTAGCTAATTTGCAAGATATTTTAAATTTTGCAGAAGTTGTAAACAAGGCACCAATAGATGATTTACAAGAAACAATAGGTGCAAACGAAAATTCAAATGTATTTAGAAAAGATGAAGTAAAAACATTTGAAAATCATGAAGGACTAATGGCAAACGCACCAGAAAAAGAAAGAGATATGTTTAAAATACCAAAGGTTATATCATAAAAATAGTGGAAGGAACGCATGAATATGGGAAAATTATTTGTAATAGATGGAACAGATGGAAGTGGCAAGCAGACACAATTAGAGACTTTGAAGAAGAGACTAACAGACGAAAAAATAGATTATAGAACTGTTAGTTTTCCAAACTACGATAGTCCATCATCTTCACTAGTTAAGATGTATCTGGCCGGAGAGTTTGGCACAGATGCAAAGGCAATTAGCCCATATATTGCTTCTACATTTTATGCGGCAGATAGATATGCAACTTATGTAACACAATATAAAGAGTACTATGAAAAGGGTGGAATAATTCTTGCAGATAGATATACCACGGCTAATATGGTTCATCAGGCAGGAAAAATTCAAGATAAGGCTGAAAGAAAAAAGTTTTTAGACTGGTTATGGGATTTTGAGTTTAATTTATATGGACTTCCAGTTCCAGCAGAGGTATTTTTCTTGAATATGCCACCAGAATATTCTGCAAAGCTTATGAAAGATAGAGAAAATAAAATAACACATGAGGCAAAAAAGGACATACATGAGAAAGACCAAGTGTATTTAACACAAGCCTATAATGCTGCATGCGAGCTTTCTAAAGAGTATAATTGGTACGAAATAAAGTGTGTTAAAGCTGGAAAAATTAGAACTATTCAAGATATAAATGACGAGATTTTTACAGAGGTAAAAAAACACATATAGGAGGTAAATTGGCAAATGGAAGATATTACAAGACTTACAGTCCACGAGCTTGTGGAAAAATTGAATAAAAATGAATTATCTTCAGAAGAAATTGTAAAAGCTTACAAGGCAAGAATTGAAGATAAAGAAAAAGATGTAAAAGCCTTTATTACAACTACTTTAGATGAAGCAGAAAAAGAAGCAGTTAAGGCTGATGAAGAAAGAAAAAATGGAGCTAAATCAGGTTTTGCTGGTGTTCCAATAGGAATAAAGGACAACCTATGCACGAATGGAGTAAAAACAACATGTGCATCTAAAATGTTAGAAAACTTTGTTGCACCTTATGATGCGACAGTTGTTGAAAAATTAAAAGAGCAAGACATAATCAGTTTAGGAAAGCTAAAC
>CAKOZB010000127.1 GCA_934131055.1 uncultured Clostridia bacterium
GCAGCTTTAGCATTTGGTATGGATAAAGAAGATCAAGACCAAAAAATAATGGTATACGATTTAGGTGGTGGAACATTCGATGTTTCTATACTTGATATCGGTGATGGTGTATTCGAAGTTCTTGCTACAAATGGTAATACACACTTAGGTGGAGATGACTTCGATCAAAGAATTATAGATTACTTAATATCAGAATTCAAAAAATCAAATGGAATAGATTTATCAACAGATAAAATGGCTATGCAACGTCTAAAAGAAGCTGCTGAAAAAGCTAAAATAGAGCTTTCTGGAATGCAACAAACACAAATCAACTTGCCATTCATTACAGCAGATGCTCAAGGACCAAAACACTTAGATGTAACATTAACAAGAGCTAAATTCGAAGAATTAATCAGAGATTTAGTTGATGCTACAAGAGTACCAGTAGAGCAAGCTATGAAAGATGCAGGAGTTACATCTGCAGATATTCATAAAGTATTATTAGTTGGTGGTTCAACAAGAGTTCCTTGTGTACAAGAAGAAGTTAAGAAAATAACAGGAAAAGACCCAGATAAAGGAATAAACCCAGATGAATGTGTTGCAATAGGTGCATCAATTCAAGGTGGTGTATTATCAGGAGATGTTAAAGACTTAGTATTACTAGATGTAACGCCATTATCATTAGGTATTGAAACATATGGTGGTGTATTCACAAAATTAATCGAAAGAAATACAACAATACCAACAAAGAAATCACAAATATTCTCAACAGCAGCAGATGGTCAAACATCAGTTGAAGTTCACGTATTACAAGGTGAACGTGAAATGGCTGCATACAACAAGACATTAGGAAGATTCCAATTAACAGGAATTCCAGCAGCACCAAGAGGAGTTCCACAAATTGAAGTTACATTCGATATAGATGCTAACGGTATAGTTCACGTATCTGCAAAAGATATGGCAACAGGAAACGAGCAAAAAGTTTCTATTACAGCTTCAACAAACTTAACAGATGAGGATATAGATAAAGCTGTTAAAGATGCAGAAGCACATGCTGCAGAAGATAAGAAGAAGAAAGATGAAATAGAAGCTAGAAACGAAGCTGAAAGCTTAATGTATAACTGCCAAAAGACAGTAGATGAATTAGGCGACAAGATAAGCGGAGAAGAAAAAGCAAAAGCTACAGCAGAAATAGAGAACGTAAAGAAAGCTCTTGAAGGTTCTGATATTGATAAAATAAAAGAAGCAACAGAAAAATTAAAACAAGCTTTCTATGCAATGTCTGAGAAACTATATGCACAAGCAAATCCAAACGGAGCTGCAGGTGCCGGAGCAAATGCAGGAGCAGGCGCTGGACCACAAACAGACGCAAACGGAAATGTATACAATGCAGATTACAAAGTAGAAGACGACAAAAAAGACGAAAACAAATAATAAAAATCGCCCAATAGGGACGCCCCTTTTTGGGCGGTTTTCTAAATTTGCACTAATGGATTTTGTTATTGATTAACGAAAATTAGATGTAAAATTTAGAAAAGGATAATTGTAGAAAAGGAGAAAGCAATGGCTGAAAAGAAGGATTATTATGAAGTCTTAGGTGTTGGAAAAACAGCAACAGATGACGAACTAAAAAAAGCATATAGACGTCTTGCAAAGAAATATCACCCTGATGCTAATCCAGATAATAAAGAAGAAGCAGAAGCAAAATTCAAAGAAGTAAATGAAGCATATGAAGTTTTGTCTAATCCGCAAAAGAGAAAAATGTACGACCAATTTGGAACAGCAGATCCAAGCCAAGGTTTTGGTGGTGCTGGAGGTCCATTTGGTGGGGGAACATACACGTATTCAACATCTGGCTTTGATGGATTTAGTGATATTTTCGGAGACTTAGGTGATTTGTTTGGATTTGGAACTGGAAGGTCATCATCTAGAAATCCAAATGCTCCAAGCAAAGGTGCAGATTTGAAATATAGTGTAAACCTTACTTTTGAAGAAGCATATAGTGGAGTAAATAAAGAAATAAATATTACTAGAAATGAAAAATGTCCTACATGTTCTGGTACAGGTGCAAAACCTGGAACGCATCCGGAAACATGCTCTATATGTGGAGGAAAAGGTACTGTTACAAAGATGCAGACTACTCTATTAGGACAAATGAGAGTCCAAACAACATGTTCAAATTGCCATGGAACTGGTAAAGTAATAAAAGATGTTTGTGATACATGTCTTGGAAAAGGAACAGTTAGAAAACAGGCTAAAATAAATCTAAAAATACCTGCTGGAATTGACGATGGCCAAACAGTAGTATTAAGAGGCGAAGGCGAACCAGGAACAAACGGTGGACCAAATGGAGATATATATGTAACAGTAAATTTGAAGAGACACAGCATATTTACTAGAAAAGATGATAATGTGTATTGTGATATTCCAATCACATTTACACAAGCAACACTTGGTGCAGAACTAGAAATTCCACTAGTAGACGGAACAAAAACGACATATAGAATACCAGAAGGAACACAAACAGGTACAAAATTCACAATAAAAGACAAAGGATTTGTACACATTAATTCTGGCTATAGAGGAAACTTAATATTTACAGTACAGGTACAAGTTCCAAAACGTTTGTCTAAAGAACAAAGAGATTTACTTGTAGAACTTGCAAAAACTATGAATGAACAACCTCCAGTAAAAAAGAGAGGAATATTTGGATAAAATAAATAATTTTGAACTGACAGAGAAAAATAAAGTTTCCTGCCAGTTTTATTATTTATAAAAATTTTTATAAATAATAAACTTTGAGGCTGTTTTTCTTGCAAATTTTATAAAGATTGTGCTATAGTATAAATGTTAGATATAAGGAAAGGAATTATATTAATATGGATAAAAAGAAAAAAGAAAAGAAATATATTTTTGGAATAATAGGAGGTTTTATACTAGGTTTAGTATTTTCTATATTAACGACAGCAGCATATATTTATACTGATTTTATTGGAATACTTAGTGCAATATTTTTTCTTGGAATTTTTGAGTATTTTGGATATAAAATATTTCAAGGAAAAATAGATAAAAAAATGTCATGGATTATTATGGGATTATCAATTGTAAATGTGTTAATAATGTCTTTTATGATTATTCCCGTGGCTTTGTTAGTAAAGTCCAATATACAAATTAGCTTTAAAGAAGCAGTAAATTTATATAAAAATTCAAGCATATTACTTAATATAGTACAAGATTGTCTACTTTCATTGGTGTTATCATTATTGGGGTCATATGCTATAGGTACTGTTATAAATAAAAAAGTTATGTTAAATGTTAATAAGGTAAAATTATTTTCATCTGACAATAAGGAAAAACAGGAATATAAGGAAGTTGCTATTAACGCTACAAAACCAATATTTGAAAAACTAGAGGCAACAGATGAAGAAAAGGCTGTAAAAAAAGAAGATTTAATTGAACAAATTAAAAATAAAAATGCAAAGGAATATATTAATTACCTATACAGTTTACGTA
>CAKOZB010000128.1 GCA_934131055.1 uncultured Clostridia bacterium
TTTTGTGAATCTTCTATCAACATTACCATTCTATCAACCCCAGGAGCTGCACCTGCATGTGGAGGTGTTCCATATTTGAATGCTTTATATAAAGCTCCAAATTTTTCTTCTACTGTTTTTTCTGAATATCCAGCTATTTCGAAGGCTTTTACCATTAACTTAGGGTCATGGTTTCTAACTGCTCCAGAGGCCATCTCGTATCCATTACATACTAAATCATATTGATATGCTAAGATATCTAATGGGTCCTTATTTTCTAGTGCTTCCATTCCACCTTGTGGCATTGAGAATGGGTTATGATTAAAATCAACTTTTCCTTCATCTTCATTGTATTCATACATTGGGAAATCTACTATAAAGCAGAATCTGTATACATTTTTTTCTAATAAATCTAGTCTTTTTCCTAATTCAATTCTTACTTGTCCTGCTATTTTTTGAGCTGTTTCTAATTTATCTGCTATAAAGAATATGCTATCTCCAGATTTAGCTCCAAGTTTTTCTTCTAGTCCTTTTAATATGTCCTCTGTTATAAATTTAGCAATTCCACCTTGTGGAGCATTATTCTCATCAATCTTTGTCCATGCGAGTCCTTTAGCCCCTTGCTCTTCAACGGCAAATTCTGTCATATTATCAAAGAATTTTCTTCCTTGAGCTGCTCCATTTGGAACGACTATTGCTTTTATTATTTTATCTTGGAATGCTTTAAATTCTGTTCCTGCAAATATTTCTGTTGCATCCTGTATTATTAATGGATTTCTTAAGTCTGGCTTATCAATTCCATACTTCTCCATTGCTTCTCTATATGGTATACGTATGAATGGACCTTCGTCTACATTCCAATCTGTAAATTTCTTAAATACAGTTGGTACCAATTCTTCCATTACAGCAAGTACATCGTCTTGAGTAGCAAAAGCCATCTCAAAATCAACTTGATAAAATTCTCCTGGTGCTCTATCTGCTCTTGGATCTTCATCTCTAAAACATGGAGCAATTTGGAAGTATTTATCAAATCCAGAAATCATAAGCAATTGTTTAAATTGTTGTGGAGCCTGTGGTAATGCATAAAACTCTCCTGGATGCAATCTGCTTGGAACCAAGAAATCTCTAGCTCCTTCTGGTGATGAGTTTGCAAGTATTGGAGTTTGAATTTCTGCAAATCCCATTTCATCCATTTTATTTCTTATTGTTTTCATTATTTTAGAACGTAGCAATATGCTATTATGTATTTTGTTGTTACGTAAGTCTAAAAATCTATATTCTAGTCTTAAATCTTCTCTTACAGATTCAATATCAGCTTTTTCTGAATTTATTTCAAAAGGCAATGTCGATTCACATTCACCTAATAAAGTAACCTTCTTTGCATCTATTTCAATCTCTCCAGTAGGAATTTTCAAGTTTTTGTTAGATCTTTCAACAACTGTTCCATCCACAGAAATAACGCATTCTGTGCATAAATTAGCTATTTGAGCCTTTAATTCTTCACTAGATACAACAATTTGAGTAATTCCATATTGATCTCTTAAATCTATAAAAGTCATTCCTCCAAGATTTCTAATTCTTTGAATCCATCCTGCAAGTTTAACTTCTTGTCCAACATTTTGAATATTTAATTCACCACAATTTTGTGTTCTATATACGTTTGACATTTACATTACATCCTTTTCATTAAAATTTTATCCGTGCCATAATTTTACAACATTTTTCGGCAAAAGTCTATACTTACAGCATTGTAAATTAAAATAATTTGTAGAAAAAAGTAATGCAATATTTAATTGCATCACTTTTTTCTTATTTCTTCATATATATTGAAAACGTTTCATCATCATAAACCTTCTCATATTTTTCGTCTGCACTAATATATGTATTTATTATTTCACTGTTTTCAACAATTGCATAATCTATTCCATATTTTTCAAATGTTTCATTATAATTAACATTGCCTCTTGATGTTTCTAACCAATCTTTCAATATTGTTACATTGTTAAATCCTTCTGTATAAATTTCTGACCTTGAATCTACAAAAGCCTTTATTCCTGAATATTCAATATAACTTCCATAATTGAAACCATTATATAATTTCAAATTTTTATAGTCTAAATTATCTTTGATAAAATTTACAGCTCCAACAGGATATTTCTTCTCATTCACATATTTTTCTCTTACTCTAGTAACTATATTACTCGAAAGACCAATCACAAGAACCATTGCTGTACAGCCCAGTACCCAATTTTTAGAGAAAAAGTTATTTACTTTTTCTAATATATTCTCTGTATCATAAGTCTCAAAGAAATTTGTTATAAGCCTTACGACAGGAATTGTTCCAATTAAATATAAAAATGCTTGATTTCTCCTTGCCAAAATTGCCATAAAATATAATCCAAAGAACAACAGAATATCACTTAATTTCATTTTCGATTTTGTTGCTAACATTAGTAGATCAATAACGACAATTCCTAATAGCATTCCTATAGATGAAATTACATCTGTATGTTGCAGTTCAGCAATAAATGTAGAAGGTAATCCTCCCATTTCTTTAAACATATATGTGTATGTATATATTCCAAGTGGCGAAATTATGCTTCCCACCAAAAGGCTTATCATTGCACCAATTAATACCTTTATACTTATTGGCTGAAATGTTATCTTTTGATTTTTTATTTTTTTGTCTTTAAAAATTTTATACATGATTGCTTCTGCTAAATATGGTAATATTAATACAATTGTCATATTCCAAACAGATGCATGGAAATTTACTATTAAAATAGATATTAAAAATAATTCAAAATAATATCTTTTCTTCTTCGTATTAATCAATCTTTCAAGTACATATATTTCTAGCAATAGTCCTAAATATGAAATAATTTGTCCTCGTGCCGTAAAGAACCATGAAGAGGTCATTAATAGTGTAGAAATAACTGTTGCAATAAATGAAATAACAATATTATTTTTCTGTTTCAATAAAATGTTAAACAGTGTTAAAACAATTATACTTGCAATTATTAATGTAAACACATATATTCCGGTATATCCAAATGTATTATAGATGAAAGCTATAGAAACATCAAAAGCCCATCTCAATTTATAAAACCCTAAATTTACATGCCAAGTTAAATGATCTACATTGTCATATCCGTCTTGCATAATACTCTGTCCCGTTGCAATCGTAAAAAATGTATCATTCTGGAATTCCTTTGTTACAGTTAGTAATATTATTACTAACAATAATATACTAAAAACTATATATATTTTTTTATTTTTCATATTTTCCTCCCGAATAACTAGCTTTTTACTAATATTTTATCGTACAAAATGTTCTTTTTCAATACATACTGTAT
>CAKOZB010000129.1 GCA_934131055.1 uncultured Clostridia bacterium
ATTAAGGTTTTGTCGTCTTTTCTCGTTACCTCTTCTATTCTTCCTTCTTGCACTTTGTCAATCAAAAATTCTTCTAGCGTTTCTCCACTATTGGCCACATCGTATTCCATCGTTAGTTTTTTTACTTCTTCATGTGCTATCTTGCTATACGCACTATCTTGTCTTTCTTTCACATTATCAACTACTCCATTGTTGCCAAATAATACACTTACTGTTACTCCTGCTAATATTAGCAATACTACTATCGTTACTACCAACGAAACTATTGTAATTCCTCTCATTTCTTTTGTATCATACATATTCTTCATCCTTCCATACTATCATTAAGTAACTTACTTAATGATAGTACAAAAACGATGTTCTTATTTATATTTAGCTTATTCTATCATTTTTGCAAATTTATTCTTTATTACAATTTGTCTATATTTTTTCGTACAAAAAGTTGCTATACCTCTTGATTTTATTTACTCTTTTGGTATAATAAAACCATAAAATAATTACATTAAGTAAGTTACTTTAGTACTTTTAATGACTATCTTTTTTATTATTCAATTTTTACAGTTGTCTTACTCTGTGTACTTTATGTATTTAACAATAAAATTTTCGCCCAAAAAGGGGCGTCCCTATTGGGCGAAATTTTTATTGTTTTTTTATTTTGGGTTTTGCAATTAAAGATGCCAAATATCCGAAAAATATTGCTGCTGCTATTCCTCCAGCATTTGCTTTTACTCCACCGATAAATGCTCCTAATAAGCCTACTTCTTTTACAGATTCTAAGGCTCCTTTTGCAAGGTTTGCTCCAAATCCTGTAAGGGGAACTGTCGCACCGGCTCCGGCAAAGTCTATTAAATATTTATATACTCCAAGTCCCCCTAATATTGCTCCCACAGTAACAAATATTACGAGTATTCTAGCAGGTGTTAATTTAGTTTTATCTAATAAAATTTGGCCTATTATACATATTCCTCCACCTGTAACAAAACATCTTAGTAATTGCATCCAATCTATACTTTGAATAAATTCCATAAGTCATCCTTTCTACATTTCTACAATTAATTTTATAATGCCTTACATTTCAATGGAAATTGCGTGTGCTATTCCAGGTATTGTTTCACCCTGTTGCATACTAGTCGAGTTCATCAATGCACCTGTTGCAATTAGAAGTATTCTTTTCAGCTTTCCTTCTTTTAGTTGTTTGAAGAAATATCCAGAAAATAATGTTGCAATACATGCACATCCGCTTCCGCCTGAATGTGTGTCTTGTTTTTCTTTGTCAAACATTAGCACTCCACAATCGTTATAGTTAGCCTTTATATTGTAACCTTTACTTTGAGCCATTTCCTGCACTATTTCTTTGCCAATATAACCTAAATCTCCTGAAATTATTGCATCATAATAGCTTGGCTTTCTTCCTGTATCTTGAAAGTGAATCATTAGTGTATCTAGTGCAGCAGGTGCCATCGCAGCTCCCATATTATTTGCATCTTTTATTCCCATATCTACTATCTTTCCAGGTGTAATATTTGTTATACGAGGTCCTTCTCCGCTATTGCTTAATATTGCAGCTCCCGCTCCAGTTACAGTCCATTGTGCTGTTGGTGGTCTTTGTGTTCCAAGTTCTAGTGGAAATCTAAATTGCTTCTCGGCACTACAGAAGTGACTCGAAGTCGCACATATTACATTATTTGCGGCTCCACCTTCTATAAATACTGAGCCCAAGCACATGCTTTCCACAAAAGTCGAACATGCTCCAAACACTCCAAAGAAAGGTACATTTGTGTCTCTTAATCCAAAGTCTGAAGAAATACATTGATTTAGTAAATCTCCTGCAAAACAATAATCTATATCTGTATTTGCTAAACCAGATTTTGAAACTGCCAAATTTACAGTTTCTTTTATTATTTTACTTTCTGCTTTTTCCCATGACTTTTCTCCCCAAAACTCATCTTCCAAACACTTATCAAAATAGCTTGCCATTGGCCCATTAGCTTCTTTTGGTCCAACAATCGAAGCAGTTTGTAATATAGTTGGTGGATTATCGAAACATACAGTTTGTTTTCCAATTTTATGCATATAAAAATCTCCTTTAATTATAAATCTTCTTAATTAAACATAATAAATCCGTTAGATAAATATTGCTGCTATAATTCCAATTATTACTGAAGTTGATATACCAAATACTAGAACCGGTCCTGCAACAGTAAACATTTTTCCTCCGACTCCCATAACATATCCTTCAGATTTGTATTCTATAGATGGAGAAACGATTGAGTTAGCAAACCCTGTTATTGGTACTAATGAGCCTGCTCCTGCAAATTTTCCGATTCTGTTAAACACATTCAATGCCGTTAAAATAGCAGAAATTGCGATTAACGAAATCGAAACTACAGTAGATGCCATAGTATTATCCATTCCTTTAAACATACAAAAATCTAATATAATTTGACCAATCGAGCAAATTAATCCTCCAACCCAAAAGGCATTAAAACAATCCTTTAATATTGGAGAATTTGGTGATTTTTGCTTTACATACTCGTTGTATTCTTTATTTGTATTTATCTGTTCCATTCTATTTTCCTCCTTTCGATTGAAAATAATTACAATTTTTTATTTTCTATCCCTATCAATCATAAACGTTAAATCAATATCCACATAATATTCAGTTATTTTATCACCATTAATCTTTGCTTTTTGATTTACGACAGTAACACCAGTTAAATAATCTATAGTCTTAGATGCTTCTGCTATTGTTTGTACAATTGCATCTTTCCATGAAACTTTAGATGTTCCAGTTACCATTATATGTTTTTCCATAAGCTTCCCTCCAATTTTTTATTCATACTCTAGCTTTTCCAAAAACAAAAAAATTATGCGAAAATAATGACAATTTTCGCATAATTAAAAAATAATATGTTAATTCGTTTTAATTTTGATTTCACATTTCGCTATAGCGAATATATGAATTAAATTTCTAGATTGAATAATAAGTTAGTTCTTATATACTCACTAGCACATACCTTAATTTTTCTATACTTTTAATATTTTTTCTACTTCTTTTTCGGTTAATTCTACAGCTTGAGCTATCTGTTTTATAGATAAATTCATGTTTTTTAATGCTTTCACGATTTTTTCTTTTGTTTTCTTTTCTCCTTCTCTTCTTCCCTCTTCTTTTCCACGTTTCTCACCAATCTTAACTCCACGTGCTTCGCCTTCTTTTTCTCCGAGTTCTCTGTTCGTTTTCATCTCGACATCATATCTCATAATGCTCCACTCACGTTCTTCATACTTTGCAACTTCCTCTGGAT
>CAKOZB010000130.1 GCA_934131055.1 uncultured Clostridia bacterium
GTTATATCTCTTATGTATGTATTTTCATCAAAGTTTTCATCAAATTCATGGTTTGTAAATACGTATTTTTTACTGTTTTTGATATCAACTGTTGGCATAACTATTGGCATTTTTATATCATCTACTTTTTTGAAACCTTTTAACTCTGCACATTCATTTATTGCTATTTCAATGTTCTCTCCTGATAATACTCCATATCCCATAAAATTTTTTGTTGTTTTAACATTTGTCCAATAATATTTAGGGTCTGCCTTCATTATTGTTTTTGAAAAATACTTGAATAATTTAAGCATTTCTTCAGTTGTGTATCCCATGGCAAACAATGAAGCTACAATGCTTCCAATGCTTGTTCCTCCAACATAATCTATTTCTATTCCATTCTCTTGTAAGGCCTTAATTACACCAATATGACTGGCGCCTTTAACGCCTCCTCCTGCTAAAGCTAAACCAACTTTCATATTTTCCTCCTTTTTCGCCCAAAAATGGGCGTCCCTAATGGGCGAATTAATATTTTACGACTAATTTATTAAATTTTGAATGTATGTATTTTTCTAGTTTTCCCATGAACTCGTCTGATTGTATTTCTTTTTTTGCTACCATGTCTAATCCTTTTTCCCAGCTTGCTGTGAGCTTTGGATTAAGCATGTCTGGCATTGAATTATTTACTATATCATATATTATTTCACCTTTTTGTGTAGGTGTTATTATTTGTGTTTTATCATTTATTTGTATGTATTGAATTCTTTCTAACTTTTTCATTATTTCTGCTCTTGTAGCACTAGTTCCAATTCCAGCGCCCTTTATCTGTTCTCTTAATTCTTCGTCTTCTATAAGTTTGCCTGCATTTTCCATTGCTAAAATCATCGAACCAGAATTGTATCTTGTTGGCGGATTTGTCTGAGCTTCTTTTGTTTCATAGTTTATAACATCTACTTCTTTACCTTTTTTTAGCTCTGCCAAAATTGCTAAGCTATCCACTTCATCTTCTGCATTTTCTTGTATTTTATCCACATTTTGTGTACTTTCTGTGGATTTCCCTTTTATCACTTCCAAATATCCTGGATTTAAACATACCTTTCCACTGCAACTAAATTCTTCTTTATTCTGACCGTTTTCAACTTCTATTGTAACAGACACCTTGTTATATTCTGCTGGTGGATAAAATATTGCTAAGAATCTTTTTACTATTAATCTGTACACATTTTTCTGCAAATCTGGTAGTTTATCGTAGTTTTCAAATCCTTGCCCTGTTGGAATTAGTGCATAGTGGTCTGTAATTTTGCTATCATTTACATATTTTGTTTTTAATAAGTCTGTTGAATATTTTTCTTGCGACATTTTCTTTAAATACTGCTGAATTTCTTCATCTTTAAATCCTTTAGCAATTCCATTTAGATTTTTTGTAATTACTTTAGCAACAGCCGTAGATATTACTCTTGCATCAGTTCTTGGGTATGTAACAAGTTTTTTTTCATACAAGTTTTGTATTATTTCTAGAGTCTCGTCAGGCTTTATTTTAAATCTTTTTGTGCATTCATTTTGTATTTCTGCTAGGTTAAATAATAGTGGTGCATTTTCTTTTTGTTTCGATTTTTTTATTTCTTTAACCGTTGCTTTTTTGTCTTTTAGTTCCTTTATAAAAGCTTTTGCATCTTGTTCTTTCTTAAATCCAGTATCATTATATAATTTTGCTGAATCTTTTTTCGATGAATTATCTGTAACTTTCCATTCTGCCTTAAAATATTTATTTTCTTCTTTGTTACCAAATTCTCCTACTATTTTATAATATGGAACTTTAACGAAATTTCTAATCTCCCTTTCTCTAGAAACCACCATTCCAAGCACGCAAGTCATAACTCTACCAACCGAAATCGAAATCTTGTCTTGATTTAATTCTTTTGCAGCTCTTCTTCCATATATAATTGTTAAAAGTCTTGAAAAATTTATTCCTATTAAATAATCCTCTTTTGCTCTTAAATATGCACTATCTGATAAGCTATCATATTCATCAAGCTCCTTTGCCTCTCTTATTCCTCTCTTAATTTCCTCTTCTGTTTGCGAATCTATCCATACTCTTTTTCTATCTTTATTTTTAACACCTATCATCTGCTCGACCAATCTATATATATACTCTCCCTCACGTCCAGAGTCAGTCGCAACATATATTGTAGATACATCGTCTCTTGTAAGTAATGATTGAATTGTGTCAAATTGCTTCTGTACACTTGGAATAACTTCGTATTTATACTCTTCTGGAATAAAAGGAAGCGTGTCCAATCTCCAGAATTTTAGCTTTTCATCATATTTTTCCGGATATGACATCGTTACCAAATGGCCAACACACCATGTTATTATCCAATTATCTGCTTCCAAATAGCCGTCTTTTCTAGAGGTATTTATATTTAAAACTTTTGCAAATTCCATTGCCACAGAAGGCTTTTCGGTTATTAATATATTTTTTGCCATATTTAAATTGCTCTTTTCTATAGTTTTTTAAAATTTTACAATATCCATTTCAGAAGTAAATTTATTATTTCCATATGGGAATAACACATACAAACTTCCATCTTCTCCTAAAAAGAATGTTTCTATGTTTTCTATATTGTAAATATCACTGTTTATGTCTCTACTATAAGTCTCATACCCTGTAAGTTGTATCTTATTTGCATCTTTTATTGCATTTGTTATAACTGTTTTTACTTTAGAATTTAATGCATCTTGCGTAATATTTTCCTTGTTCAAAGCATCATAAATGTTTACTTTCTTTTCTGTTTTCAAATTATAATTATAAGTTTCAACAATAGTTCTTTGTGCATTAGAACCTTCTTTTAATGTTGACTTAATTATAACAGACAAAATATCCCCATTAACATATCCTGTATATGAAATGCTATAAATTGTATAAGACTTAGCATTGTCTATAACACCTGCTGTCTTATTTGCAAAAAGTTCTTGAGTAATACTATTAAACTCTGCTGCCACTTTGTTATCTATATTGATTACTGGAATATTTATATCTAATTCATACTTATTATCCTCTTTTGCTTCACTACTATATGCAGTATATACAATGTTTTTGCCACTTTCTAATTTTTTTATGTTACTTGTATCATAATCATTTAGTTCAACAACATTGTTAAACATTTGATCAAATTCTTTTTTTAATGTTTCTTGTGATTCTTCTATTTTTACGTTGTTTGTTGTGTTACGATTGCTACTTGGTTGTTTACCACTTTGCAAATAAATAGCTAAAACTACTGCTATAACACACATTACAACAATTGCTATGTAC
>CAKOZB010000131.1 GCA_934131055.1 uncultured Clostridia bacterium
ACTTTTCAATGTGCATTTTTTAAATTTTTGATAATATTTTCATAATCAATTTTTTCATAGATTACTTTACACTATCACAAAAATCTATTTTCTGCTGTTTTAATTAATTATTCCACAAATTATCCATCTTTTGTTTAATTCTTTCTGATACTTCTTGTTCTTGCTTGCTGTCTAGCTCAAATTTTCCATTCGAATACTTCAAAATACTTCCCTCTCTTGCGTTTTGTGGTAAATCATCTCTTTTAAAATCTACCATTTCACCAGTTTCACGGTCTTCACAAACTGCAAAATCACCTTCAAATCTGTCTATTGTATATTCTTTTTGCTCATTATTCATATTTCTTAGTCCCTTCTCTAGCTCTTTTAAAAATTCACTTATAAAACCTTGATGGCTTTCTTCTCTTGTAAATATTCCAAAGTCTATGTTCATATATTCCTTTCCGGGTCTCTTTTGCTATTATTTTGCAACTCGATTATATATGTTTTTTGCCAATTTATCAAGTATTTTTTATAGTAAAGTGTCAATCATTTTTATAGCAAAGTTGACAAAATGCTTTAACCAATATATAATACTTTATATATTAGCACCTTGAAAATTACACTAATGTCTATATATCTAATTTATATAGATTGACGGTGTTTACATATAGTCCGAATATACACACTAAAAAAAGAGGTACTTGAAATGTCAAAATTTTTTAAAAATTTTTTTAAAGTTGTATTTTTTGCAATTGCATTGGTGGTACTGATTCTTTTGTTTTCCCTGAATGACAACTTGGATTGGTTTTCACGTTTTACATTGTGTAAAATGCTTTCATTTAGCATTGCAGCAGCTACATTTTTTTCTGCTTATCATCCCAAGCTTATCCAAGCCCCGCATAGCGGTTTCTTCTTTTCTGGCGTAGCTTTTAATTATTGTGCACTTTTCACTGTAGAAGAAAATGAGTTTATCGTGGACGTTATGGCTGTTTTAGGTACCGTATTATTCATTTTGTCAGCTATTTACCTTGTTGGGAATATATTCAAACACAGAAAATCGCTGCAATAACTATATGTAAAATGGAGGGAAGTCCAATGACTTCTCTCTATTTTTTATCTTTCCCACACCCCATCAGTTTTATATTATGTAACCATTGACGTTTTTACCTATTTATGGTATAATTAAGGAGTTAGAGATACATTGAAACTATATGTATCTTAATGTTAATTGTTTTTTAAAGGAGATTAAAGTATGAATAAATTATATGTTTTTGGACACACAAAACCAGATACAGACTCAATTGCATCAGCTATTGTTTTTGCGAAATTACAAAAGGCTTTAGGAATTGATGCTGTAGCTTACAAATTAGGTGAAGTTAATAAAGAAACAAAATATGCTTTAAAAACATTTGAAGTTGAAGAACCACAAACTTTAACAAGTGTTGATGAAAATTGCGATGTTGCTTTAGTTGATAACAACGAATTTTCTCAAAGCGTTTCTGGAATTGAAAAGGCTCATGTAAAAATGGTTGTAGACCATCACAAAATTAAATTAGAAACAGTAGAACCAATCTACTTTATAACAGAACCTCTTGGATGTACTTGTACAATATTATACAAATTATACAAACAAAATGAAGTTGATATAGATTCACAAACAGCAGGTTTAATGTTAAGTGCTATAATTTCAGACACTTTATTATTCAAATCACCTACTTGCACAGAACAAGATAAAGAAATTGCTAAAAAATTAGCAAAAATTGCTGGCGTTGATATAGAATCTTATGGAAAAGAAATGCTAAAAGCTGGAACAGATATTAGTGATTTCACTCCATTCCAAGTTATAAACATAGATTCAAAAGAATTTAATGATAAAAACGCAAAATTCGAAATATCACAAGTAAATGCTGTTGATTTAGATTCTGTATTTAGCAGACAATCTGAATTAGAAGATGCTATTAACAAAGAAATTAAAGAAAAGAACTTAGATTTCTATATGTTTGCTGCAACAGATATTTTAAATGCTAATTCAAAAATAATTGCTATTGGAAACAAAGCTGACACAGTAGAAAAAGCATTTGGGGTAAACCTAGAAAATAATACAGCAATGTTAAACAATGTAGTATCAAGAAAGAAACAAATGTTACCAAACATTTTAAATAACTTAAATTAGTTTAAAAGGCCATGAAAACATGGTCTTTTATTATTGTTTTTTCATTTGGAATTACCACAAAATTTCTTAAAATACTAGTAATTTTGCTCATTTTGTGGTATAATAGAAATGTAGTTGGTTATTGAAAGGAGATATAAAAATGGTTCCTGAAAATACAAAAATTAACATTATAAACAACATAAAAACTTCAATGGAAATGGAAAATCAAAACTTATCTGCAAACGATATTTCATTGTTAAACGACTTTGCAGACAATAAAATATCAATGGAAGATGCAATGCAATCTATAAAACAATTTTATAAAATATAAATGGTATATAATTTTATATATCATTTTTCATTTTATAAAGAAAGGATTTTGTTATGTACGAATCTAAAAATTCTGTTTACTGCTATAAAGGTACAAATGTGTTAGTTAATAAAATGAATATTAAAGACCCTATTGCACTAAAAAATTATGAAACAAGTGTTATTGGGCTAAAACTTATGGCTCTTAGTAAACAAGGCATTACAGGAAAATTTGATGTATCACACTTTGTGAGTATTCATAAGTTTTTATTTGAAGACATCTACCCTTTTGCAGGATTGTTTAGAACCGAAAATATTGCAAAAGATTATTTTCAATTTGCAGAATGGGAATATATTGAGAGTGAACTTACAAGATTGCTTTCAGAATTAAAAAATGAAAATTTTCTAGCAAATTTAACAAAAGAAAAATTTGCCGAAAGACTAGCATATTATTGGGCAGAATTAAATGTTTTGCATCCTTTCAGAGAAGGAAATGGCCGAACTACAAGAGAATTTTTAAGACAGCTCTCTTTAAAAAATGGTTATATTTTAAATTTACACAAAATTTCACCCCAAAAACTTTTAAATGCAAGCATAAAATCAATAATAGACACATCAGATTTAGAAAAATACTTATATGAATGTTTAGAAACTGCTAATTAATGTAACTTTTAGTTACTGTAAATTAAGCAGTTTCTTTTTTTATCTAAAATTATAATATATTGTACTTGTTCTCAATTCTATTCCTTTATATTTAGCCATTTCTGAAACAGTTACCAATTGGTAACCTTCTGATAGCAACTGTGGTACAAGTT
>CAKOZB010000132.1 GCA_934131055.1 uncultured Clostridia bacterium
TATAAAAAAGTGATATAAACCTTGAAATAACAGGGGTGTGACTAAATTAAAAATTAAATTAGTTTACACTACCATGAAAGAAAGAGAGGAAAGAAAATGAAAAGCACACTGAAGAAAACAGAAAAAGGTATAACGCTAGTGGCTCTAGTCGTTACGATAGTAGTTTTGTTAATTCTAGCAGGAGTAAGTATCAATACCGTATTAGGAGATGATGGAATAATAAAAAAGGCAAAAGAGGCGGCAGAAGCAACAAAACGAGCAAGTGCAGAAGAAGAGATGAACAGATTGGTATTAGAATATCAATTAGCATAAAAAGATGAAACATTGAAAAGTTTTTTGCAGGAAAAAGTAACAGAAGGAAGAATAGATGGAGTAACAGATAATGGAGATGGAACAATAACAATAACAAAAAAAGTAGAAGGAAAAGATTATACAATAACAGTAAAAAAGCCAGCAGCTTCAACGCCAAGTGTAAAGGTAGGTGCAATAAGAGTAGTATCAGATAGTACGGGAGCAGGCTCAAGTCTAGGAGAAGCAAGTACATCAAAAGGAAAAACTTTGTACATCATGATAGATAGTTCAATATCTGGAGGAACAACAACAGTAAGTCCACAAGTGCCATATGCAGTAACAGAAAATGGAACAGCATATACAAAAGAAGTAAGTGTAGAAGTAAATCAATTTAAAAATTCAATATTAGAAAATATAAATATCAAAATAGGAGATAGCGTAAACTATACATATGACACAGCAAGTAGCAGTTACACATTAGAATCAAAATATAGTGGATATATTATTAATCAAACAATAGCCCAAACAACAGGGTTAACATGGAAAGTATTAAATGTAGATAAAGAAAATGATACAGTAGATATAATAAGTACAAACCCAACAAGTAGTACTGTATATTTGGCTAATATATTAGGGTATAATAATGGACCATATTTCATGAATGAAATATGCAAAGCTCAATACAGTAATGCAACATTAGGAGTAAATGCAAGAAGCATAAACTTGTTAGATATGGAAAAACAATTAACTGCGGCAGGAATAACAGCAAGAAATGCATATTCAAGTAATGTAAAATATGGAACAATAAAAACATATACAAGTAATACAAAATACCCAAGTTTGTATGCAAACCAAAAAGGAGTAGGACCAAATATAACAGAAACAGAAGCAAGTACAAAAATAACACAACCAGATATAACAAAAGGAAATGACCCATATGAAGAAAGTAAGCCAATAGTACCAGAAGATACAACAGAGCCAACAACTGATAACACATCAGGAACCGGAAATCCATTAACAGTAACGCAAACATATTATTATATACCAATAAATGAAGCAAATTATGGAACTGCATCAACTGTACTAGCAAATAGTACATACTTTTGGGTGGCTGCGCGCTATGTCGATACTAACTCAGACAATGCTAACTTCGGTTTGCGCTATGCTAACACTATTACTGACGGTTATTACATGTTCTACTCGAACGGCAGCACTAACGACTATGGCAATCGTCTTCGCCCCGTAGTTTCTCTACCATCTAGTCTCCTAACAGGAGAGCAAACAAATGGAGCTTGGAACTTGAGCAAGTAGAAAAAATGAATGAAAAAACAATGAGCTAGGGAGGTGGAGAAATACCCACAAGTTTGCATAAGACAGATAAAACATTGCTAAGACTAGCAAGTCTACATAAAACCCAAATAGCTCGACAAAGAAATAGATACATAATAAACAAAGCCCAAAATCTGCAAATGATAATACAGATTTTGGGCATCTTTTATATAAAATATTGCACAGAAAATTTATTTTGTGGATTTTTTCATTTGAATTGGCTGTTACAGATAGTTATCTTTGATTTTGTGCAAATAAATACTTGAATTATCTTTGATTTTGTGATATCATATAAAAAATATTAAGCTTTTGTACATTTAAAAACACAAAAGCGAGGAAGGAATATTTTAAATTATGAAGAGAAAAATTTATAATGATATTCTTAAATGGAAAAATGAGAGCAATGGCTCTACAGCATTGCTAATTGAGGGCACACGAAGAGTTGGAAAAAGCTATATAGTAGAAGAGTTTGCAAAAGAAAATTACAAATCGTATATTTTAATAGATTTTTCAAAAGCACCAGAAGAAGTCAAATCTTTATTTGATAATTATTTAGATAATCTCAATTATCTATTCACGTATTTATCACAGTATTATGGTGTAAAATTGTATGAAAGAGAAACACTGTTTATTTTTGATGAAATTCAGTTTTGCCCAAGAGCAAGAGGCGGAATTAAACATTTAGTTGCAGATGGAAGATATGATTATATAGAAACAGGCTCGTTAATTTCTATAAAAAAGAATGTAAAAGATATATTAATTCCATCTGAGGAAGAAAAACTAAAGATGTATCCATTTGATTTCGAAGAATTTTTATGGGCTATGGGAAATGATACACTAATGGATTTTATAAGAGAGTGCTATGCAAAAAAACAGCCACTGGGTCAAGCATTGCACCGTAAAGCAATGGACTATTTTAAAGAATATTTAATTGTTGGAGGAATGCCTCAGGCTGTAGAAATGTATTCAAAAACTAGAGATTTTGAAAAGGTAGATAGAATAAAAAGGAATATTTTAAATTTATATAGAGAAGATATTAGAAAACACGCAGAAGAATTAAATTTAAAAGTAGAGCAAATATTCGATACAATTCCATCTCAATTACAGAAGCATGAGAAAAAGTTTAATATTTCAAGTTTAGATGAAGAAGCAAGGTATAGAAATTTTGAAGGTGCTTTCTATTGGTTAAATGATGCATATTTGGTAAATATTGCATACAATACGACAGAACCAAGTATTGGACTGGGGCAAAGAATGGATACAAATGCATTAAAATGCTATATGTTTGACACTGGACTATTATTATCAATGACTTTTAATGAGAAAAATTTAGTTAATGAACAAATTTATAAAAAAATTTTATTTGATAAATTATCTTTCAACGAAGGAATGATACTAGAAAACATTGTAGCTCAAATGCTTGTAAGCTCAGGACGAAAGCTATATTTCTTTTCGAGAAATGAAAGAGAAAATAGTAGTGAAACTATGGAAGTAGACTTCTTAATTTCAACAGATAAAATAACATCAAAACACAATATAATACCAATTGAGGTAAAATCTGGAGATAGATATACATTTACATCATTAAATAAATTAAGGGCAAAGTATAATGAATATTTAGCAG
>CAKOZB010000133.1 GCA_934131055.1 uncultured Clostridia bacterium
GAAGAGGGAAAAGGAACGATGTTTGAAATAAAATATTTGAAATAATATTTATAAGTTTATATCAGAAAAATTAATTTTAATAAAGCCTATAAATTTGAAATAATGTTAATTCAAATTTATAGGTTAATTTATTAATCTATATGTTTAAGAAACAAGGCTAAATTTTCAAGCGTTGCACAACCTAGTTTTATTTCTTCATCAGAATAATCTGAAAGTTTTTTAGAAAGGTTTAGAGTAGAATTAAAATCTTTACCAAACAGAATATAATCAGCAGATAAACCAGTCATATCACAAAGTATCTTCAATTTATCAACAGACAGGGTGCCTTCACCACGTTCAATCATGCCAAGATATTGTCCAGAAATACCTAGCAATTCTGCCATTTTTTGCTTCGTCAAATTCATATTTAAACGTATATTTTTTACTCTTAATCCTATTTCTTTTCTTAACATAATAAAAACATCCTTTCCTTCTATATTTTAATAAATTTTAGTTTGAAAAAATCAAAAATAGATGACAAAAAGCAGATAGAAGATGTGGTAAAACATGACAATATATGATAAAATATGTCGAAAATAAGAAGTAGAAGGTGATGTAGAAATGAAATTGATATTAATTGAAGATGAAAAGAAGGAACAAGATAAATTTAAAAAATTAGCCGAGAAAATGAATGATGTAACATTTGTGAAGATAACAAACTCAACAGAAGAAGGCATTAAATGTCTAAAGGAAAATGATATTGATGGAGTAATCTTAGACTTAGAGCTAAATTCAGGTACTGGAAATGGATTTGAGTTTTTAGAAAAGCTTAAAATTACGAAGCTAAGTAAAATTCCCAAAATTGTTGTAACAACAAATGTATATTCAGATTCAGTATATGATTATTTACATCAAAATAAAGTTGACTTCATTTTCTATAAGAAGCAAGAAAACTATAATGTGGAAAATGTAATAAACACGTTACTATTACTTAACAATTATACAAATACAGCATCTACTGATATAAAAGAAATAGAAGAAGAAAAGACAAAACAAGAAAAACTAATAGCTGAAAAGGTAAATTACGAATTAGACTTAATAGGTATAGCATCACATTTGCAGGGCAGAAAATATTTATTTGATGCAATAACATATTTGCTATCTGAGGAAGGAGAGAATAGTCAGGTTTCTATAAATCAATACTTGTTATCAAAACATAAAAGACCTACAAGTACTATAAATAGAGCTATGCAAAATGCGATAGTGCGTGCATGGAGAGTAACTGCTATTGAAGATTTAGAGAAACTTTATACAGCACACATAAATTATAATACTGGTGTACCAACACCTGTAGAATTCATTTACTATTACGTAGATAAAATAAAGAAAGAGATCTAATAAAAAAAAAGAGTGAGTTTTTATATAATGTACAAAATGGAGTTAACACTGAAAAAAGTGTGTGTTCCAATAAGGACTTTATATTAAAATTACACTTTTTTTTTGATTAAGTTTTATCTATTGGTAAAAAAATTCATGAAATTCAAGAAAAAAGTGAAAATTTTGTGCGAATGAAATTGTATAAAATGTTATAGAATTTCAAAATTTACACATGATGTTCGCCTCTAAAAACCACTCGTATCAAGGCACTCGAGTGGTATCTTTTTATTGTAATAAATAAAAAGATAGGTGGTGAACGGAAGATGACTTGGGATGAAGTATGGGAATGGATTAGATATGCATTAGGTTTATAGTAGAAATATTTGAGTGTAATTAATAATTATGTTTTTAAATTATTGATTACACTCAAATTTTATTATATAATGCAAAATAAAAAAGGAGAATTCCTAATGGACTTAGATGTATTAAATATAATAGTAAAAGCTTTTGGCATAAATCTATTAATTTTTTATGTAAATAACAAAATTACATTTACAAAGATAAAGCATAAAGAAATAGGAATATTGATTTTTGCAAGTTGTATAATAACGACCATATATACAATATTAACAAAATATTTTGATAATTTATTAAATATAATTGTTTCATTTTTTATACAATTAATCGTATTAAGTAATATGGATAGTGAAAACAGAAGAAATAATTTTATATCCAATTTAATGGCTAATGCTATTGTATATGTTGGTTATATTATTGCTATTTTAATTGAAGTTCCTCTTGCAAAAGGTTTGAATTTAAAAGTAAAATGTATTAATTTTATTTTTATATTCCTTATAGAAATGATAATTTTGATGATGTTTTTTAGAATTAAAAGATTCAAAAGAGGATTTACTTTTCTAAATAATGTAGATAATGAAATGGTAAACACAATATTATTAAACATTAGTTCAGTAGTAATACTAATCTATTATATATCTGGCAATTATTATGGAAATTTAACAAAACAATTAGTAATTTGCTTTTTAATATTGGGAATAATCATGATAATTGTTTTAAGAAAAACTCTAACCTTATACTATAAACAAAAGCTTTTAGCTAAAAACATTGAAGATTATAAATCTGAGATTGCTTTGAAGGATGCTCAAATAAAATCTCTATCTGATGAAAAGTATAAGATTAGCAAGCTAAATCATGAATTCTACAACAGACAGAAGGCTTTGATACATAAAGTTGAAGAAATAACGAGTATGAATACCGAAATAGCAGATGAGTTAGATCTCTCTAAACAAATAAACGATTTAACAAAAGAGTACACAGATAAAGCTCAGGAGATTAAAACTTTAGATAAATTGCCAACCACAGGAATAGTTGAAATTGATGATATGTTTAAGTATATGCAGTCAGAGTGCGATAGCAAGAAAATTCAATTTAATCTAAAAATTAATGGAAATATTTATCATATGATAAATAACAAAATTCCACAAAGTAGGTTAGTTACTTTAATTGGTGACCATTTAAGAGATGCGATTATTGCAATTGATTTTAGCAATAATACTTTCAAGAGTATATTAGCGGTGCTGGGAGAGAACAACGGAGTTTATGAGTTTTGTGTGTTTGATACAGGTATAGAATTTGAAATTGATACATTACTAAATTTAGGCTTGAAACCTGCAACTACACACAAAGATTCTGGAGGTACCGGTATTGGATTTATTACTACATTCGAGACTATGAAAGAAACTAAAGCGAGTCTTATAATAGATGAAATGCGTGAGATGAGTAATAC
>CAKOZB010000134.1 GCA_934131055.1 uncultured Clostridia bacterium
CTTTACGGCTCATTATAGAAATAAATTAAACTTTACATTCGAAGGTGCATATGGAGCTCAAAAGGCCCTTGAAAGACTATATGATAGTTATATAAAAAATGCAAATGGTGTTGATGATGTTGATGAAGATATTATAAAAGAATATGAAGAAAGATTTTTAGCATATATTAATGATGACATGAATATGCCAGGCGCAATGAGTGTTGTATGGGAAATTGCTAGAAATACAAAAAAATCAATAAAATTTGCAGATTTGCTATTAAAATTTGATAAGGTTCTTGGACTGGACATGAAAAATGCTGAAAAGTATTTATTAGAATTCAAACATGAAGAGAACGAAGAATTACCAAAAGAAATAAAAGCATTAGTTGAAGAAAGGAAACAAGCAAGAGCAGAAAAAAACTGGGCAAAATCTGATGAAATAAGAGATAAGATAATTAGTCTAGGGTACAGCATAAAAGATACTAAAGATGGAATAATAGTAAAAAAGGAAAATTAAGGATAAATTGCAAAGGAGAATTTAGAAATGTCAAACATAGAAAAAAATGAAAACAAGAAAGTAAAAGGGAATGGTTTTTTTAAAGATGTACTGAAAAGTATTAAAGACTTCGATAAATATGAAGACTTTGGACTTGAAGGAGTAGGAAAAACATCTGGATATTTAATAAAATTGGTCGCAATTTTTACTATAATAATAACATGTATGACAGTATATAAATTCTCCAATTCTGTTAAAGAGGCTATAAATTATTTTGATGAAAAAGTCACAGATTTATCATATGCAGAGGGCATTTTAACAGTAAATAATAACGAAAAATTTGAGGTTGCTAGTGATAAATACATAACTGGAAAAATAATTGTAGATACAGAAAATTTATCAGATGAAAAAATTGAAGAGTATAAAAACCAAATAAAAAATCAAAATAATGGGTTAGTTTTATTAAAAGATAAAATGCTATTAAAAAATGAAATGCTTTCAGCTATCTCCGAAACATCATATACTGATTTCTTTAATAAATATAATATAACATCATTAGACAAGCAGAAAATAATTGACTATGTAAATAATAATTCATTACAAATATATACATCTGTATTTGTAACAATGTTTATATATATGTTTGTTGTATATCTTGCAAGCATATTGGTAGATGCATTAGTTTTAGGCTTCTTAGCTTACTTAATAGCAAGAATATTCAGAATGAAAATTAAATACAGTGCTTCATTTAGCATGAGTGTACATGCACTTACTTTATCAATAATATTAAATATGGTTTACATTATAATAAATGGATTTACTGGTTGGACGGTAAAATACTTCCAATTTATGTATACTGCAATTTCATATATTTATATAGTGACAGCAATTTTAATGATTAAAACTGATTATATTAAAAGACAAGCAGAAGTTGAAAAAATAAAAAGTGTTCAGGAACAAGTAAAAGAAAAAATAAAACAAAAAGAGCAGGAAAAGGAAGACGAAAAAGCTGAGGCTAAAAACAAACGTGAAAGAGAAAGACAAAAAGAAAAAGAGAGAAAGCAAGAAGAACAAGAAAATCCAGAAATTGGAGATAAACCAGAAGGAAGCAATGTATAAGAATTGGTTTGGAGGTTATAAAATTGAAAGACAATAAAAACAAAGAAAACACAAAAAACAGAAATAATAAAAAAGATAAAGATAGAAATAAGAAAGTATTACTATGGATAATAATAGTAGCGTTGTCATTGGTTATATTTGGAACTATTGTATACACAGTGATAAAAGAGAAAAAAGATGAGGATGTTATTCCAGAAGACCAAATTTCATACACAGATTTAATAAAGCAAATAAATGATGGCAATGTTGAAAAAATAAAAATGACTGTTGGGAGCACTACAATAAAAGTAAACTTAAAAGAACAAGAAGAGCCTAAAACAGCTATAGTTCCAAGCACACAAGCTTTTATTGAATTAGTTCAAGAAAAGGTGCAAGACGGAAATGAAATAACATTAATACAAGAAAAGCCAAGTGTATTTTTATCTATTGCAGATAAGGCGTTTTCAATTTTGCCAACAATTTTAATGCTAGTATTATTTGTATTGTTAATACAAATGCAAGGTCTTGGAGATAAAGGAAAAGTATATGAAGCAGATGAAGATAATGTAAAAACAACATTTGATGATGTTGCGGGCCTTGATGAAGAAAAGCAAGAAATGATAGAAATTGTAAATTTCTTAAAAAATCCAGACGAATTCTATAAAATGGGAGCAAAAATTCCAAAGGGAGTTCTACTGTGTGGACAACCAGGAACGGGTAAAACTCTTATAGCAAAAGCAATAGCTGGAGAGGCAGATGTTCCATTTATTTCTATGAGTGGTTCTGAATTTACAGAAATGTTTGCAGGCCTTGGAGCATCAAGGGTTAGAAAACTATTTGATAAAGCTAAGAAAATGGCTCCAGCAATTATATTTATAGATGAGATTGATGCTATAGGTTCAAAGAGATCTGATGGAAGTACAGCAGCCGATAATGATAATAATCAAACATTAAATCAATTATTGGTTGAAATGGACGGGTTTGATTCTGAACATACTGTAATATTATTAGCAGCAACAAATAGACCAGATATGCTTGATCAAGCACTATTAAGACCAGGAAGATTTGACAGACAAATAACGATTGGACTTCCAGATATGAAAGGAAGAGAGGCTATATTAAAAATCCATGCTAAAGATAAAAAGTTAGCAGACGATGTTGATTTAAAGACAATAGCAGGAGATACAGCCGGTTTTACGGGTGCTGAACTAGAAAATATACTAAATGAGGCAGCAATAATTGCAACAATAAATAAAGGAAAAGCGATAACGAATAAAGACATAGACGATGCTTTAAAGAAGGTTACTGTTGGTGTTGAAAAACATAGCAGAATAATGTCTGACAAAGATAAAAGACTAACAGCATACCACGAAGCAGGACATGCAATAGTAAGCAGGTTCTTAGAGACTCAAAAAGATATAAAAGAAGTATCTATAATTCCGAGAGGAGTTGCGGGTGGATACACAATGTATAAGACAAATGAAGATAAGTATTATGTATCTAAAACAGAAATGCTAGAAAAACTAATAGCACTTCTTGGAGGAAGAGCATCTGAAAAATTAATACTAAATGATGTCTCGAC
>CAKOZB010000135.1 GCA_934131055.1 uncultured Clostridia bacterium
GTATTCTGCAATTTGGTTATTCGGTTGTCTATCTGTTTTAGAATTTTTATGTCTTTAAACGCATCTTTGATTTCGTCATATAATTCTTCTTTTAGCCAATGTGTTTCTGGTAATCCATCAACCCATCTTGGAAAACTGATGTTTACTCTTTCTATTGGAAATTCATATAATACTTTGCCAAATATCTCATCAATTTTATCTGCCGTTAAATTCTCACAATCTGTTGGAATTACCTGTGTATCGTATTTTTCTTGAAGTTTTTGAGCTAATGTTTGTGTATATTCAGAATCTGGCTCTACAGAATTTAGCACAATTACGAAAGGTTTATTTAGTTCTTTTAATTCTCTTACAACACGTTCCTCTGGTTCTATGTAATCTTCTCTTTCTATTCCAGTCACACTTCCATCAGTTGTAACCAATATTCCAATCGTAGAATGTTCTTGAATTACTTTTTTAGTTCCAATCTCAGCTGCTTGTTCAAATGGAATTTCCTCTGTTGACCATGGTGTTTTTACCATTCTTGGCATATCATCTTCCAAATAACCAATAGCATTATTAACCAAATAGCCAACACAATCAACCAGTCTTACGTTCAGCTTTATATTATCACCAACAGTAATTCCGCACCGCTTCATTTGGAATAAACTTTGGCTCTGTAGTCATAATTGTTCTACCACCAGCGCTTTGAGGCAACTCGTCTTGTGCACGCTCTTTTTTATACTCATTGTCTATGTTTGGAATTACTAGCAAATCCATAAATCTTTTTATGAAAGTCGATTTACCAGTTCTTACAGGTCCAACAACACCAACATAAATATCGCCATCTGTCCTTTTTGCTATGTCTTGATATAACCTATTGTCTTTCATTAATTTTATACCTCCTTATACATCTAATGTATATTTCAAATGTGTTATGTGTTTGTACAATAACTTTATTTAATGTATATTAGTCTTTTAAAAAGTTATGCATAAAAAGAAAATTAATTTTTACATATTTTTATATTTTTAGTAAAAACTATATTAAATTATTTTTTGGAGGATTGTACTTTGAGTTCCGTATTTAGTTCAATAAAAAATTATTTTCATGATATTTTTTATGAAGATAACCCTAATGATTATAATTTCTCGCTTGGCGAACAGACTAATCCATTAGTAACTAATGCTTCTACAACTTTTAGCAAAAATTCTGAGGCATTAAATTTAGATAATGAGTCTCTAACAGACACTAGCAATGATAAAATTTTTCCATCTTTAGATGTTAACCTAGAATATATAAGAGTTCGTTTTAATGAGATGATTAATTCCGACATTATAATTAGAGAATTTACGCTTACTGCACGAAACAAACAATATAGCGCTTTTCTTGTTTATATTGACGGAATGACTGACCAAGATGTTATGAATAACTTTATTTTGAAACCTTTAATGTTAAAAAACACTGCAAATTCTTTCGAAGGCAATCAGAATAGAGTATTATCCGAAGTAAAAACAAATAACATAACAGTACGAAAAGTAAAAAAATTTAATATTGTAGAGTACATTTCTAATTGTTTGCTTCCTCAAAACAATGTTAAAGAATTTACTAAGTTTGATGATATAGTGAAAGCCATAAATGCTGGAGACTGTGCTCTTTTTATAGATACTCTTGATATTGCATTTGATGTAGAAGTTAAAGGATACGAAAGGCGTAGTCTTACAACACCGCACAATGAAATGGTAGTTAGAGGGGCTCAAGTTGGCTTTACAGAAAATTTACGTACAAATACCTCTCTTTTAAGAAGATATGTAAATAACGAAAATCTTATAATAGAATCTGTAAATATTGGCAAGTTGAGTAAAACTCCTTGTTCTATATGTTATTTAAAAAATATTGCAAATACAGATTTAATCTCAGAGGTGCGTTATCGTTTAAATAATTTAGCAATAGATTATTTAACATCTTCTGGACAATTAGAGCAATTAATTCAAGATAATGATAATACCAGCCTTCCACAAATAATTGCCACAGAACGACCAGATAGAACTTCAAATCTGTTATTTGAGGGTAGAATTGCAATTATTGTAAATGGAAGCCCATATGTGCTTATTGTGCCTGCCATATTTTCAGATTTTTTAGCTTCTTCCGAAGATTATAATTTAAAATATCAATATTCTAATTTTGTTAGGGCTCTTAGAATTATAGCTCTTGCATTTGCCTTATTGTTACCTAGTATGTATATGGCTATTACAAGCTTTCATCAAGAATTGGTTCCAACAGAACTCCTTTACTCTATAATATCAGCTAGAGAAACGGTTCCATTTCCAATACTTTTTGAAATTCTAATAATGGAATTATCATTTGAACTAATTCGAGAAGCAAGTATAAGAGTTCCGTCTCCAGTCGGGCAAACTATCGGAATTGTTGGAGCCCTTATACTAGGTCAAGCAGCAGTAGATGCCGGAATTGTGAGTCCTATTTTAATTATAATTGTATCTTTCACAGCCATTTGCTCATTCTCAATTCCAGATTTCTCGTTAAGCTTTCATTTTAGAATAATGAGATTTATCTATATTTTACTAGGTGCTATGGCAGGGTTTCTTGGGCTTGCAGCAGGACTATGTGTTCATCTACTAGTATTAAATAATATGCATTCTTTTGGAGTAAGCTATTTAGGTAAAAATGTATTTAAAACAGATGAATTTGGTAATGGAATAGTGCTATCTCCGGCCTATCACAGAGAAAAACGTTCTAAGGAGTTAAAAACAAAAAGGCCAAAATCTCAAGATAAAATAAGCATGAGATGGAAATACCCACAGCATTGATTCTTATAATATATAATTAAAAGTTTCATATTCTAAACAAAAAGGAGGATAGCGATTTTTCGCATAATTTATGAAGTTTTCAAAAATTAATTTAATTGAATCTATCGCATTAATATTAATACTTACAATTAACAGAATATCTATGAATAGTCTACAATCTATATTGTTGTTTTGCGGTTCATCATCAATCTTAAATGTTATATTTGTCAGTATAATCACTTTGTTTTTAATTGTTGTTATAATACGTTTATTTAAAAAATTTCCAAATTCAGATATAATTGATATTTGTGAAGCTATTGGAGGGAAATTTCTTAAATGGCTAGTTGGTTCAATTTTTGCCCTATATATAAT
>CAKOZB010000136.1 GCA_934131055.1 uncultured Clostridia bacterium
TCTTTGCATTGGATTTGTTGCCATGACAAATTCCTCCCTTAAAATATATTTTATTTGACTTTTTTACAAAATATTTATCTATTTTATTTTAACTCAAACTATTCTTAAAATCAATAAATATGCTATCTGTAATAAAAAATTAATACCTCTGTAACATTATTGTAACATTTGTTCATCAGTCGGGTTTAGTACAATTTCATCGTAAAGTGCTATATTTCTCATGCTATATATTTGCGAACTAGTAAACCCAAGTTCTTCTAACTCCTCTGTTTTATACTGTCTAACTATACAATATTCGTCATTTTGTTTTAATATTTTCACTAGCATTTTATTGTAATAGCCATTTCTATTTCTTACAACGTATGATAAGCCATTTTCTTCTTTTATTGCTTCATTTGGAATTCTAAAACCTTCTGCATCCCACCAAATTATATCAAAAGATATTTTTCTATATGCAATTAGTTTTTCAACATCATTTGTAATTTTTACAGTAATTGTTTTAGACCCATCATCTTCATCTATAATATTTTCCACACTAGCTTTTACAGTATCAGAATTTTGCACTCTTATTTTAATTGTATCTCCCACTTTTGAGCTTTTTGCCTCATTTGTGTTAGAATTAAAAGCAATGTAACATTGATAATTATTTATTATTTTTCCAACTTCTTCACTACCAGCAACAGTTTGTCCAGTTTTCAATTTCAACTCTTGTAAAAAGTTTTTATTAAATTTAGTAAAATCCTCTGTTGTTAAAACACTCTCTAATCCATCTACTCTATAAGAAACAATTCCACTCTCTGTTGCATTTACATTTTCAGAATCTGATGTTAATCTATTTTCATATTCTTCTCTTTGGCTTAGTAATTCTTTCAAACGAGAATTAGATGGGCTAGATATTTTAGCTTTCTTTGTTATGTATGAGTTTATATTTTTCTTATATTCTTGAATCTTCTGAGCATTATTTACTCCATAAATAGAGTCAAGTTCTTTTTCAATCTGGCTTTCTAATAACTTTACATCACTTGGAAAACTGCTTTTTTCGTTTTGCATTAGAGATTGTATTTCTACATCTAATTCAGCAATCTTATTTTTTAATTCTTCTTCTCCTGATGAATAGTATCTAAAAACAGAGTCGCCTTTTGCAACTTTTTCACCTTCGTTTTTTATTTTTACCATTCCATTTTTATAATTTTGTCCTTTTACAACAGTTTCCTCTCTTATAATGTACCCAATATCACTTTCTTCTTGTGATATTTTTCCATTCGTAACCATGAAGGTATTTGTAGGATTTTGTACAAGTTTGGCAACCAAATATATCGCGTATATAAATACAAGTGCAAGTATTAAAACTACCGCAAATACTCTTCCTTTTCTAATTTTTTTCTCCAAAGTTTATCACCTTTCTATTAAATTCTACATAGAATTTTTGTCATTCAAAACCTATAATTTACTACTCCAACCAAATTGTTTCATGAATAGCAACAATTTTCATTTTTCTTCATAAAACGTCTAAATATTCTACTAAATTAATTTAGTTTTCATTTAGCTCTGCCTCTTTCAAAATAAGATTAACATTATCTTGAACATTTCCTAATCCGTCAATCCAAATTATATTTGGTATTTTTCTAAACCACGTTAATTGTCTTTTAGCATATCTACGTGTTTCCATCTTTATTTTTTCAATCATTTCTTCTTTAGAGTACATTCCATTCAAATAATCTATTACTTCTTTGTAACCTATTCCTTGTACAGATGTACGAAGCTCATCTCCATATTTTTTATACAATTGCTTAACTTCTTCTATTAGCCCTTTTTCAAGCATTATATCTACTCTTCTATTAATTCTATCATATAAAATCTCTCTAGGCATATTTATAGCAAACACTCTATAATCATATGGAACTCCATTTTTTCTAGATTCAATTTCTAGCTGAGTCTTTGTTTTTCCTGTTTCTTTATATATTTCCAATATTCTTATTATTCTTTTTCTATCATTTACGCTGATATTCTTTGCCGCTTCTTCGTCAATCTTTTTTGCTTCTTCATATAAATATCCGAGTCCCTTTTCTTCTGCTACTTTCTCTAGTTCTTTTCTATATTCTAAATCAATTTCAACTTCCGGATAATCAATTCCATATATCAAAGAATTAACATATAACCCAGTTCCTCCAACTACTATTGGAGTTTTGTTTTTTTCAATTATTTCTGCTAAAGCCTTAGTAGCATCATTTTTATAATCAGATACACTATATCTTCTAGTTGGCTCTATATTTCCAACCAAATAGTGCTTAATCCCCTGCATCTCCTCTGCGTCTGGCTTAGCAGTTCCAATGCTCATCTCATCATAAATCTGCATAGAGTCTGCAGACACAACTTCTCCTCCAATTTTTTTAGCAAGCTCAATAGAAAGAGCCGTTTTGCCGCTCGCAGTAGGGCCACAAATAACAATAACTTTCTGCATATTTTTTTCGTCCTTGTAAATATTTTATTTTGTAGTCATATTTTTACTAACTACATCATTTGTAACTTGGTTTTCTGTATTTGAAATTGAATTTTCGACTACTGCATTGTTAGAAATTTTATTTTCTACAGTTAAGTTTTCAACAGTAGTATTTGCTGTATTACTAGCCGCTTCTTGTTGTTCTATTATTCTTCCTATTCCTTTTTCTATATTTCTAAAATAGAAAAATTCGCTAACAACAATAACCACAGCTATTATAAACATTACAACCGCTCTTTTATTTAATTGCTCTCCTGTTATTTCTCTATCCTTTCTTTTATTAAACGACCTTAACATGAAAGGAATTACTATTATTGAGTTTACTGGAACAAATGTAAATACAATCGTTTGTTTTGCCTGTGTTGCAATCCTTTTATCTATTCCTATAGAGCTAAAGAAATATACTATTAGCACAATTATGTATACAACTCCCATCGCAATCATTGTATATAGAAGTCTTTTTGTTTTTTCTATATTTTTATCTAATGAATGATATATTAAGAGTATTGATACTATATTTGCAACTAGTATAAATAATAATATAAATAATTTATCCATTTTTTCTGTTCCTTTCCTTATTCAAAGTTGTATTTAAAATAATGTTTAATACAACAAAATTATAAATTTTATCTTCTTGAAAA
>CAKOZB010000137.1 GCA_934131055.1 uncultured Clostridia bacterium
GTCAACACGTCTTCCAGAAGCATTCAAAAAATACTGTGCTGATATATCTGTTAGAACATCGTCTATCCAATATGAAAATGATGATTTAATGAGAATTACTTTAGGTGATGATTATGGAATTGCTTGCTGTGTTTCTGCAATGAAAATTGGTAAACAAATGCAATTTTTCGGTGCAAGAGCTAACCTTGCAAAAGCTCTACTTTATGCTATTAACGGTGGTAGAGATGAAAACACAGGAAAACAGGTTACACCAATGTTTGCCCCTATTACATCAGAGTACTTAAATTATGATGAAGTAATGGCAAAATTTGACCAAATGATGGATTATGTTGCAAAAATCTACATGAAAGCATTAAATGCAATCCATTACATGCATGATAAATATTCTTATGAAGCTTTAGAATTTGCATTACATGATAGAAATATAATCCGTACAATGGCTTGCGGTATAGCTGGTTTATCAGTTGCAGTTGACTCATTATCTGCAATCAAATATGCAAAAGTTAAAGTTATAAGAGACGAAACTGGTCTTGCAACAGATTATCAAATTGAAGGCGATTTTCCTAAATACGGAAATGATGATGACAGAGTTGATGAAATAGCTGTAAACTTGGTAAAAACATTTATGAAAAAGCTAGAAGGACACATCACATACAGAAACTCTATACCAACGCAATCAATATTAACAATAACATCTAACGTTGTTTATGGTAAAGCAACAGGAAATACTCCAGATGGAAGAAGAGCCGGAGCACCATTCGGACCTGGTGCAAACCCACTACATGGAAGAGATTCATCTGGTGCATTAGCTGTAATGAATACAATAGCAAAACTTCCATACGAGTACTCAGAAGACGGAATTTCTTTCACATTCTCTATAACTCCTGGAACACTTGGCAAAGATTCAGAAACAAAAATAAACAACTTAGTAAGCATGCTAGACGGATACTTTAAACAAACAGGACATCACATTAACGTAAACGTATTCGATAGAGCCTTATTATTAGACGCTATGGATCACCCAGAAAAATATCCACAACTTACAATTCGTGTTTCTGGTTATGCTGTAAACTTTGTTAAATTAACAAGAGAGCAACAATTAGACGTTGTAAACAGAACAATTCACGAGAGAATTTAGTTTTTAGGGGCGCTACTTGAAAAAGCAGAGCCTCTTTTATAAAAAAATAATTGTGTGCTTTACCCTATTAATTTTTGCATACAATTATAAAACAAGGAGACTACAAATATGAATTTAGAAGATATAACCTGCCCTATTCACTCATTCGAATCATTTGGTGCAGTTGACGGTCCTGGAATTAGATATGTTATTTTTACACAAGGATGTAATCTAAAATGCAAATACTGTCAAAATAGAGATACCTGGTGTCATCAAGGTGGAACACACTATTCTGTAAAAGAAGTTTTAGATAAAATATTAAGATATAAAAACTATATAATTCCATCTGGCGGTGGAGTTACAGTAAGCGGTGGCGAGCCTTTGCTACATTTAGAATTCTTAAAAGCACTATTTACAGAGCTAAAAAAAGAAGGAATTTCAACAGCAGTAGATACCTCTGGAGTATTTTATTTAACACCCGGAATAAAGGAAGTTATTGAATTAACAGATTTGTTTTTGCTTGATATAAAATGCATAAATGATGAAATTTGTAGAGACCTAACTGGCGTTTCTAACCAAAAAGAGTTAGAATTTGCAAGATATTTGAGTGAAAACGGAAAACACATGTGGATTAGGCAAGTTTTAGTGCCTGGTTACACAGATAAAGAAGAGGATTTGATAAAATTAAAAGAATTTTTGTCTACTTTAAAAACAGTTGATAAAGTTGAAATACTTCCCTACCATGATATGGGTAGATTCAAGTGGGAACAACTTGGGCTAGAATATCCATTAGATGGTGTGAGAACAGCTAATAATGAAGATGTGGAAAGAGCAAAAAAGCTTTTAGGAATTTAAGTCTTATTAAATATAATTTATAATTGTTTAACCGGGAATAACCCATTTTTGCAAAATTAAACATGTCTCCCTTGATCGTGCTAAAGCGCTCGTTCCAGTTTAATTTTACCCAAATGGATTATTCCCGGCTTTTAATTATATTTTTCAGTATTATTTTTCCCCTGAATTTAACGGTAAAAGCTTCTTTTTAGAAAATCAAGGTATAGCAAGCATTTTAGTGTAATCAAAGTTGATATCTTATATTTCATAACAAGCGGTTTTACTGCTTTTGAATTGTTATATTACAAAGTCTATTATTAGTCCTACTATTATTCCAACTAACATTAATAATCCTGTTATTGTAAGGTTTTCTTTTATGTTTTTGTTTGATTTGAATAGTACTAGTATTCCTATTCCAGAGCCTACTAGAAGTCCTGCTATCATTGAGCCAAAGCTTATTAAGTTTGATAAATACAATTCTGTTATTATTACAGAACCTGCACAGTTTGGTATTAGCCCAAATATTGAAGATACTAGTATTCCGAGTACTGGCACACCTGCGATAGCTTTTTCTATTGTTTCTTCTCCAATAAAATGAATTAGAGTATTTATTGCAAATGTAATTATTGTTATAAATATGAAAATATTAATTGTATGTTTTAATGCAGATTTGAATATTCCATGCTCACAATCACAGTGGTCATGTTCACACATATGCCCTACTGCTTCTTCTGGCTCTACTTTTTTAGTTTTTCCTATTACATTTATTACTAAATCTATTACAAAACCTGCTATAATTCCAACAACCAATTTAATTGCTAGTATTTTTAAAATCAAACTTGCTGGGGCTGCTTCTGAAATTAATATTGGTAGCATTTCATCAGAAGTAGACAAAAACACTGCAATTAATGTTCCCATAGTTATAATCTTACCAGCATATAAATTAGCTGCCGCAGCAGAAAAACCGCATTGTGGAAATATTCCTATAATTCCACCCCATAAAGGTCCTAAATTACCAGATTTTTTTACTATATCCTTCGTTTTA
>CAKOZB010000138.1 GCA_934131055.1 uncultured Clostridia bacterium
ATAAATTCAAGTTGGTCTGGTAAATGGTCTGTTATTTCTTCTACATAGCCATCTATGTCACCTTCGTTGTATACTCTTATTGTATATGTAACAACATCTCCAATTGCAACTTTAAGTGGTGTTTTTGGATGATTATATGTTGCTGTTGTAGCTTCTCCTGAAGCTAATTTGCTAACATCTACTTGTGGTATTCTATTTGTAATTTCTGTTCCATTTATGTTTGTAATAAATTTTCTTAAGCTTAAATCGAATGGTTTTGGTACTACTATTGAAGTTGTATCTGAAAAGTTTAATGGAGTTTCATTTACAATTACAACTGGTTGCTCTGTTGTTGGAGCATCTGCAACTGACCAATAATCAACTGTTTTTGATGTGTATGATGTATTTACAGTCATTTTTATTCCAGATATATTTGAGCTTGTTGGCATAATTAAATAGAATTCTTGTCCTACTAATTCTTTTAATGTTTTAGATGTTGCTGTAATTGTTCCATTTATATCTTTTATTCCGATGCTTGGAGTAATTGTTGTTCCATTTATATCTGTAAATGTTGCATTTAATGTATAGTCAACATTTAATAATTGATTTATTTTATAAGGTCCTGCAACATAGTTGCTTCCAATTTTAGTCATTGTTGCATTACTCTTTATAATTTCGATTGGAGATGTTGTATTGTTTGTGCTTTTGTAATTGCTATTTGCTTTTGCATTTGTAATGTAATATTGGAATAATGCTTCTATTGCATCTTCTCTATTCCATCCGTCTTTACCACCATTGTACTGAGATAAATCTGCAATTGCAACATAGTTTGAATCTACATTTGCAATAGAGTTTACAGTAAGGTTTGTTTGGTTATAATGATATTTATCTCCTGATGGGTTTGTGAAGTACCAAATTGCTAATTGTTGTACAGTATCTATGTCATCATCTGTTAAAAGCTCATAAACTTCATCTGGAATTTTATTTTTTAAAAACTCTTCTCTTGCAGTTGTATTATCTGTTCCAATAGCTGGCATTATATAGATATTGTCTAACAACCACATTAAAGAATTATAATTGCTTCCTGTTGGTAAAATTTTTGAATATGTATTTGGTATTGAAGCTAAATCTTTTAAGTTAAACTTTTGCGTATATTTACTTATTGTTGGTACACCACCTGTTGCCATATCACTAGAGCCAAATCCAGGTCCACCTTTAATACAGTAAATAGTTTTACTTAAATTTGCAGTTCTACCATTTTCACTATCATATTCTGCTATTTTCCATACCTTGCTACCTTCTTGTTGATAGCCATAGCCAGCTCTACGAAGTGAGACAATGCCTAAATATAGTGGTCCTGCACTTGCAGCCTTAACATCACTAATGCTTCCAAGTGTAGCCACTGTTAACATAGTAATTAAAATGCTTGATACTAATTTTTTAAATTTTTTCATACTCTCCATCCTTTTGTTTATTTTTTATTATTTCTAAAATTCATATACAGTTTAATTATATTACATTTTAAGTTTAAAAGCAATAAATTGTAGCAAGATTTTTAGCAGTTTTTGTTGAAGCTCATTCCATTTTTACTATTACATTTTATTAAGATAAAAATCTCCCCAAAGCCTTAACAAGACTTTGAGGAGATTCAAAAAAATATTTATTTTATAAAACTACGAGTTTTAGTAGATGAATATTGTAAAGCTTGCCTCTTTTACAAATTTTTACTTTATTCAAAGTTTTTTATAGCAATATTCAGCCTTCTTTCAGCTGTCTCTCTTACCATATAGAACTCGTCTTGAGCAAGCTTCTCTAAAGTTCTAATAGACGTATTAGGATTTTCAGCAACATTTACTCGAATGTAATCACAAATCCCCTTTGCCAACTCGTCCAAAACATCAGCAGGTGTTTTAGGATTTTTGGAAACTGCATAGCGTATCAAATATTCATCCTTAGCAAGCTCTGCAAAAACCTCTGCAGGAGTATCAGGATTATCCGCTAGAACACATCGTACTATATGACTTTTATGTTTAGCAAGGATTTTTGCAACTTCGACATGTATATTAGACCGTCTTGCAATTTCCTGACAAGCAAATTGGTCTCCTTCTTTTGCAATATATATTATAACTTCATCAGGAGTACTTTGATTTTTAGCAATTTCTGATTTAATAGAACTCCAGCTCACTTTAGCAAGCTCTGCTAAAGTTTTGGTAGACGTGTTAGGATTTTTAACAACTGCTAAGAGAACTCCCTCATAGTAAAACTCCTTATTCTTCGCAAGCTCATCCAAAACATCAGCAGTAGCTTTAGAATTTTGGGCAACTGCTATTTTTACATTCAAATACTCATCATCATTTTTAGCCAAGTCCATTAACGTCTCCTTAGTGGTACTTGGATTTTTTGCTACTTCTGCTCTTACCGCCCATTCCACATCTTTAGCAAGATGTGCTAAAATCTCCTCAGAGGTATTGTGATTTTTTGCAACTGCCGCTCTTACACAATATGACTTATCATTAGCCAAAAAGGCCAATATTGATGATGATTTTTCTCTTTCTGCAATTTTTATCCGACTATCGCAATCTTGATTTTTAATGTCTAAAATTCTGGAAATATTATCATCCTGAATAAATATTTTTTTCATAATTGTGTCCTCTATAATTATTATTTAAATATTCGGTTATATATAAACACCAAAAACTGGTGAGAACAGGGAATTATTATATATAAAAAGCTTCATTCAGCTTACTCAATAATATATCATCTTTTCATAGTTATGTCAATTACAATTTATTCATACCATTTTCGTACTTTTTATTGATTTTTGCACCATATTAATATACAATATTTCTATCTAAAGAAAAGATGGTGGTTTTATGAATTATAAGAAACAAAAAGAAGTAAAAATAGATAACAAAAGCACCCATTTAAAATGGTTTGCTG
>CAKOZB010000139.1 GCA_934131055.1 uncultured Clostridia bacterium
GGCAATTCTTTGTCTATTACCTTTTTTATTTTGATTAACTCGTCCATCAAATATTTCTTATTGTGAAGTCTTCCTGCCGTATCACAAATTAAAACATCTGCATTTTTCTCTTTAGTAATTTTAATTGCATCATATACAACCGATGCAGGGTCAACTCCCTCTTCTCTTTTTACTATATCGCATCCAACTCTATTTGCCCAAATTTCAAGCTGTTCAACAGCTGCTGCTCTAAATGTATCTGCTGCTGCAACAACAACTTTTTTACCATCTTTCTTTAATCTGTTGGCAATTTTTCCAATAGAAGTAGTCTTTCCAACTCCGTTTACGCCAACTACTAAGATTACGGCTGGCTTAGTTTCTAGCTTTAGAGTGTTATCTGTAGCATCAAAAATTTCTTGAATTTCTTTTCTTAGAGCCTCTCTAACGCCTTGCTCGTCTTTAATATTTTCCTTCTTAACTCTTTCTCTTAAATTATTTATAATTGTAGCAGAAGTATTAGCGCCAACATCAGACATAATTAATGCTTCTTCTAATTCTTCAAGCAAATCTTCATCAACTTTTCTAAAATTGCTAAATATATCATTCATCTTCTCATCAAAAGATGTTTTTGTCTTACTCAATCCATTTTTTAATTTATCAAAAAATCCCATAAAAAAATCCTTTCATTTAACGTATTCATACCTTTCTATTATACATTAAATTTAAGGAAATTTCAATGGGCAGTTTTAGCGTATTCTAATATAATCACATACTAAAAAGCTTTCCATGGTAGTAATGGAAAGCTTTCTGTTAAAATGACAAATCTTCGCAGAAAGTCATACTTCCTGCAATATCAAAGTATTCCGCAGTTATGAATAAAATTTTACCATCCTCAAGATAAACCTACAAAAAAACTTTTTCTTCACCCACATGGTGAAATTCATATTTTACAACTTTTTTATTATATTTATCCATTATCTTTTTGGCGATTTCATCTTTAATCCGCCTTTTTTCCCACGGAAACAAAAAATTTATATTTATCATATAAACATTCCTCCAAAATTATCATTTTAGAATTTATTAAAGCCACTACCATGCCTTAACTTATACGGTATGATGCAAAGCATCATTACTATATAATATAGCATATATTAAGCTAATATTCAATTCTTTACATAAAAAAATAACAAAGATAATTTTATATATCTCTATGTTTCATAAAAATTCGCTGGACATCCAAACAGGATATCCAGCATTGTTGGCATTCCAAATTTTACGTTTTGTTTATCCAATCTTGGATTTTCCACAATTCGTTAATTGTATAGAGCGTAACCAATACGCCTCCTATAATCTTTACATCCATGATTTTTCCCAATATTGCATATATCACATATGCAATAAAACAAACATCCCAAATAAGTACATCCCTCAACATTGCTTCAGAGCTCTTAGGAACATTTGTATTTCGCTTTTTCATGCCAATTCCTCCTCAAATTTTAGGAATATATACAAATCTGCATAACAGACTTGATTTGTATTTTACCATATTTTTACATCTTATGCAATATTTTCCTATTATTTTACTTAATCTCAGTTCCGCCCCATTCAACAGCCACAAAACCACTTCTTTCAGGTGCTTCCAATTTCTGCTCTTGAACATCTATTGGTTTGCTCAAACCTTTATATGTCATGAGAACTCTTATTAATGTATCTGGCTCGGTTGAAAATGTCAGTGGCATGTTTGCATTTATCTCTTCCATTGTTGCGAACCTTATATAATTGTATTTATTCTCTTGCAATCTTGGTAACCAATATACTATAAATTCCTCTGCTTCTCTTTCATTTAATCCAAGTATTGCAAGCTTATCTTCTAAAAATTCTGCCACATCTGTGCCTTTCACTATAAATCCATCTTTTTCAACTTTAAATTTCACAACATTTGTGCTTTCATAATAAAGTGAATACAGATTTCTTTTTGTATTTAAATCGATTAAATCTCCATTTGGTTTTGCAAGTACTTGCCAACCGGTTGTATATTTCGGATATGAACAGGTTATTTTCTCCGGATAGCCCAATTCTGCTGTTATTTCTGTTTCTTCTGTTGGGTATAAATAAATTATTGGTTTATGTGCAATTGTACTTATAGATATTTCATCATATATCCAAAATATTGAACACAAAGCTATAAATACTAATGCTATAATTGTAATAATCCTTATAATTTTTTTCATTTCACTTTGCTTTTTCTCGTTTAAGTTAGATTCTATCTTTTGGTTGTATACTGATATAATTAAAATTACTATCATTATAATTATAATTGTAAGAACAATTCCCTCAAATATAAAAAGTGGTATATATTCTCCCTTTTTTCTTGTAATTGTTGTTCTATAAACGTCAAAATTAACCTCTTTAACTTCTTTATCTAAAGTAATAAAAGTGATCTTTGGTTCTATAACATTGACATAATTAGCATCTCCATTAAACTCTTCTTTCTCGTTTATTTTAGCAATAGAATTATTATTAACTACACTAACTATTGAAACCTCCTTTGAGAATGAACAATGCATTTCGATTGCTAAATTATGTTTTTTAAAAAATTCTTCATCAAATTTCTCACCTATTTGCATTTGATTTTCATTTTCATCATATACTGTTACATCGTAACTTCCAAAAGCCTTATATAGCTCTGCTTGTAGTTCGGATTGAGATTGTACAAATACATTATAATACTCTTGATATAAATGACTTACTACATTATTTACCTTTCCATAATTAATTTCATAACTTACATTTGATTTTTTCGGTGCCACTTTCCATGTATCTGAATATACTGTTGTGGTACTTTTGTTAATCATACCATTTTCAGATTTGGTTCCATCACTGCATGGAGTTGTTACCTTATGATATATTC
>CAKOZB010000140.1 GCA_934131055.1 uncultured Clostridia bacterium
CCTAAATATAGTGTACACAAAAATAAAGATAAAATAAGTGTACAAAATGTGTACAAAAACAAAAAAGTATGATATACTTTAATATATAAGGAGGGGAAGCTAAAATTTGTATATAAGGTAAAGAAGAGAGGTGAAAATGGGAATATATAGTATTACCAAATACATTGAGAAAGCTAGTAATTGTTGTTTATATCAATAATTCCTTTATTTTAAGTTTGGATAATAGAAAGGAAAATTAATTATGGAAGAAAATAAAAAGAGTAATGTAAAAAAAATAATAATAATATCAGTTATAGCTGTAGCAGTTATAATAATTGCAATAGTTGCAAACAAGCAAGTAAAAAAAGAAAATGCAAAAAGAAAATTAAATGAGGCCCTAGATAAAATAAGCGAAACAATTAGCAATACACCGACTACGATAGGAGGAAAGGTAAGCGATACAACATCATCTGATATAAAAGATGATACCCAAAAACAATATGCAGAAGTTAATATTGGACAAACAATAACTATAGATGATTATCTTGAATATTCTTTTGTTGATACAAATTTTACTAAAAAGATAGAACCATCAAATCCAGATTCATATTATCATTATTATGAAGCCAAAAGCAGTGATAATATAATGTTAGCTGTAAAAACTAAAATAAAAAATCTAGGAACAGAAGAATTCGATGGGGAAAAAATACCTAAAGCAACTATGTTATATGATGGAAAGTATAAATATAACTGTAATTTGATTGTAGAAGATGATGATGGTGGAGATTTAAATGGATATGATTGGTATATGGATATAGAACCATTGAAAAGTAAAAATTTTTACTACTATGCAGAACTTCCTCAAGAGGCAAGAGATGATGGAAAAACATTAACATTAAGAATAGATTTAAAAGGAAATTCATATGAATTGAAAATAAGATAAATAAAGATTTTGTATTATAAATAAAAATAAGCAATAGAAAGTTATTGCTTATTTTTTGTAGTTCAATATTAATTTTATAAAGTTTACTGTATAATATTTATGATTGAACAAATTGTCAAATTAGTCATTATGTTATAATCAAGTGTTTCATGCTTATGGTAAACAATTTCATGGCACAAGTCATCTATTAAATGCATTGAAATATGTACTTTTTCTGGCATATTTTTTGCATCATATCCAGCCTGTATTAATAAATTGCTAATTTTATCTGTTACATAAATTTCATAGCTTTTAAATAATTTAGCAACTTCACTGTCGGAATGAGTCATAGCCATAATTTCTTCATGTGCAGACTGAGAAAGTTTATGGTTTTCTAAGAAGTAATTTATCATTCTTTTTAAAGTTTCCTCAAGATTGAATTTTTTGGCTGAGTTGTTATTTTCTAATTGTATTTTTAACATTGGGTAGAATATGTCACAAGCATATTTTTCCATTCCAGCAATTAATATATCATGTTTGTCTCTAAAATATTGATATACTATTCCTGTTGAAACCCCAGCAAATTTTGCAATTTCTGCTGTATTTGTATTGTAATATCCCTTTTGACAGATAAGATCAAATCCAGCTTTTATTATTTTTTCCTTTTTCTCGATAGAACGTTTTTGAATCGGTTCTCTAATTTCATTCTCGCTCATGAAGCACCTCATATTTTATAATTTTACACTATTATAAGACCTTTAAATAATAAAGTCAAATATAAAATGTGAAAAAGTATTCATATTCTATTGATTTTTAATATTAATTTTAATATAATACTGTATAGAAAATGTGAAATATATTTCATATAAATGAGATAGCAACAATTTGTTAAAAGAAAGGGGAGTTTTACGTGGAGAAAATTGTTGAATTAAAAAATGTTAGCAAAATATATAAGACTGGGGAGAAGGAGTTTAAAGCTCTAGATAATATTAATTTATCTATAAATAAGGGAGAACTTGTAGTTGTACTTGGCCCATCTGGAGCAGGAAAGTCTACTTTGCTAAACTTAATTGGTGGTATGGATACACCAACTAGCGGAGAAGTTATTATAGATGGAGAGAAAATTTCGGACTATAATGAAGATAAGCTTAGTGATTATAGGGCTGAAAACATCGGATTTATTTTTCAGTTTTATAATATTTTACCAACTCTTACCGTGCTAGAGAATGTTGACCTTGTTAAGGAAATTGTGAAAAATGGTATTGATAGTAAAGAGGCTATTAAAGATGTTGGACTAATTGAGCATATTAATAAGTTTCCGAATCAGTTATCTGGTGGAGAGCAACAAAGAGTTTCTATTGCTAGAGCGATTGCAAAAGATCCAAAGCTTTTGTTGTGTGATGAGCCAACTGGAGCTTTAGATTCTAAGACTGGTGTCGAAGTTTTGAAGCTTTTGAAGAAGCAATGTGATAGAAATAATGGTTCGAATACTGTAATAATAGTTACTCACAACAGCCTATTTGCGGAGATTGCTGACACTGTAATCAACGTGAAAAACGGCAAGATTGAGAGCGTTCTACCAAATGCAAATCCTAAAAAGATTGATGAGGTGAAGTGGTAGAATGAAGAAATTAACGAAGAAAACTTTTAGGGAAATACGAATAAATAAATCGCAGTTTATAACTATATTTTTGATGGTATTTTTAGGAGTATTTGTGTTTAGTGGAATTCACAGTTACATGGATGGAATGAAGCAAAGTGCAGACAATTATTATAAAAATAATAATTTGCAAGACCTTTGGCTATCTGGTGTAAATTTCACTAAGCAAGATTTAGAAGATGTAAAAAATATAGAAAACGTAAAAGATGCGGAGCGTATTTTAAACATCAGGACAAAGATAGAATACTTTGATGATA
>CAKOZB010000141.1 GCA_934131055.1 uncultured Clostridia bacterium
AAAAATTTCGCCATACTGATTTGGAATCATATTTCCTATTGCATTTCTTATACCAAATCCTGCTATTATAAGCGATGTACAACCTGCTACACCTATTACAGTCATAAGCATTTTTTTCTTATATCTGAATACATTTCTTGCAGTTACTTTATTAGTAAACTTCAGCCTTTTCCATATAAATGTTATTTTTTCAAGTATTATGCGTTTTCCGGGCTTTGGAGCCTTTGGAAGCATCAGCTCTGCTGGCTTTTCTTTCAATTCTTTAATACATGTATAAATTGTAGCTCCCAATGTGCAAACAAGTGCAAATCCCAGTCCTATAACTCCCATTTCAATGCGAATTATGCAGTCAGCTTTTGGAATAGTGTACATCATTTCATACATCATTATTATTATTGATGGTATTAGCTTAAACCCGATTATCATTCCTACTACTCCACCAATCATGGTTGCCAAGAATGCATAAATTAGATATTTAAATGATATCTGAATTTTGTTGTACCCCAACGCTTTCAAAGTTCCAATTTGAACACGTTGTTCTTCAATCATTCTAGACATTGATGTTAAACTAATTAATGCTGCAACTAAGAAGAATACTATTGGGAATGCTTTGGCTAAATTAGCAACTCTATCTGTATCTTGAATATATTCTGCATATCCATAGTTTGAATTTCTATCTAAAATATACCAAGTTGGCTTCTCAATTTTTGCAATTTGAGTCCTTGCATCATTCAATTTTTCTTGTGCTTCATCTAATTTTTCTTGAGATTCTTTTCGAGCATCTGCAAGCTTTTGTTCATTTTCTTCGATTTCTTTTTTAGAATTTTCTAATTTTTGCTCATTGCTCTTTATAGTTTTGTATGTGCTTGTTTTGGTTTGTGCAAGTTTCTTTTTCTGACTTTCCAACTCTTTTTCATTTTCGTTTATTGTGTTTTCTGCCTTTGCGAGTTCCTGCTTTCCTTGCTCTATTTGAGAATTTATAGAACTTATAGTCTGACTTAAATTTTCTGCCTTTATTCCTTGGCTTGAAAGAGCAGTTTCTATTTGAGAAATTCCTGCATTAATCTGACTAAGCCCTGCTTCTAATGCTGTTTTATTTGTAGTTAGCTCCGTTATCTTTTCCGCATTTACGTCTGGATTTTGATTTAATATTTTTAGAGTCTCTTCTATCTGTTTTATTTGACTCTCCACAGTCTGTTTTTGAGTTACAAGATTATCATAGTTAATTTTTATTTGATTTAAACTATCAACATTTTTCTGTGCCTCTTCTAATTGTGCTTCTGTTTCTTGCTTCTTTGTTTCAAATTCAGACTTTGCACTATTTAGCTGTGCTTCAGCATCTTCCAGCTTTTTCTCTGCATTTGCAAATTCAGTATCTGCTTGTTTTCTTGCATTTGCAACATTTTTTTCTCCGTCCCCAATTTGTACTTTTCCATTATCAATCTTATTTTGTGCATCTTGAAGTTCATCTTCTGCTTTTTGCTTTTGCTCATCATATTCTTTTTGAGCATCGTCTAACTTACTCTGAGCAGTATTTACAATAGAATTATATCTAGCTTGTTTTCTTTCATCAGATATTGCTTCTATATTATCTTTTACTTCATCAATCTTTTTCTGGTATTCGTCTTTATATGTTTTTAAATTTTTTGCACCATCAGCAGTAATGTATGCAATCGTGTAAACGTCCATATTGAAATTTTCTTTTGGCATATACATATAAAAATTTACCGAACCTGCTCCAAGTTTACTAGAACCTCTCGACCTAGAAATATATAAAGGAGATTGAACCGTCCCAACAATTTTAACCTTTTTATTTTTTACAGTTGAATCATTGTTACTATTATTATCATTGCTATCTTCTTCATTACTTATGTCTATCTCTCCGAGGCTTGTAGATGATTCAACCTTTTGTGGATTTAATGTGATATAATCTCCAATTTTATATCCAGTCATTGTTAGTAACGAACTCTCAACCACACATTCATCAACATTTTGTGGCAGGCTTCCCTCTTTAAGAATTACATTGTTTATCGTATCTGGCATCGACTCAATCTTAGCAACATACTCTTTCTTATCATTGCTAAAAGTAGCATCAATGCTATAAATTCCAACTACGTCTTTAGTTCCATCTACTTGTTTCAATTCTTCTATGTCTTCATCTGTTAAACCAAGTGTTGAAATTACTTCAATGTCCATTACATTTTCATCATCAAAATATGTATCTATGGTATCTTTCATATCTGGACTTGTAGCCGTAATTCCAGCGAAAAATCCTACTCCAAGCAAGACTATTGCCACAATAGATAGAAATCGCTTAAACGTATTTTTTATTTGTCTTACACTATCTTTTAAAAGTGATTTTTCCATAATTTATATTTCCTTTCGCAAGATTGTAATTGTTTTCTAATCATTAATAATTTTATCATTAAATAAATAGTAATTCAATGAAAATTTTGTGAATTTTTTTAAGTTAATTACATGTTTCGACAGACTTTCTTATGGCTTATGTATTATAATTATGTCATTCTCATAAGAAAGGAGGTGAGAATGATGTATCAAAAGCAAAACAAGAGAAGAAAAAGCTCAAAAAAGTTTTTTAAAGCTTTACATATTATAGTTATCACACTTAAATATGCTTTTAAAATTTTAAAAGAGCTAAAAGCTATTATTGATTTATTCAATAAATAGCAAAAAATCAGGTATGTTCACAGCATACCTGATTTTTTTGGTAATCTTTGATTACACATTCTCATATGAAATTTAGTGTTATGCACCAAAAGCATTTCATTTATTATTATACTATAC
>CAKOZB010000142.1 GCA_934131055.1 uncultured Clostridia bacterium
ATTCTTTTGTTATCCCCAACAAAATTTCTTCTACTACATTATTAAGTTTATTTTCAATTTCACTTACATCGCAATCTTTTTCAGCTAGTAAATGTGCATCTTTAGATAAATTTACAACCTCTACATGTTTTTCGTTATTTCCATTATATTCTGGAATATTCATATTTTCAAGTATATGCGTTGAAAAGAACCATGAAATATATGCATTAACAAATTTTGTAACGATTTTTGAGTTTAATATTCCAGCAACATAGTAGGCTTCATTTTCATCTTCAATAGGTATCATCACAACATTATGGTCAGGTATTACTATTTTATTATTTTTACTTGAGACCACTGTAGCAATCATTCCACTTGCTAACGCTTTCCATACTACCTTATATTTAGAGAACGTATATTTTCCAATATCATACAACACATATTCTGGAATTTCCACTCCTTTTAAATTCGAAAAATGTTTTTTTACAATACCTCTATTTTTTAGTATTTCTTCAAACTGATTATTTACATTATAAAAATAGTTATATGTATTTTCAAAATTAATTTTCAATTTCTTTTTATCTATTATTTTTCCATCTTCTGTATAAGGCACAATTATCTTATAAGGTGTTTCATATCTCCATTTATATATATCTTTTCCTCTTACTAGTGGATATACCAACTTTTCTTCAACTACATCAGTTACTTGTTTTATAACCTTTTTACTAGTTTCAGGAGAATTTTCAAATACGATTTTATCATTAATCCTTTCTTTTTCCTTTATCCAATATATCGCATTTGCACTTGTATCTATTCCTTTCCTAGCTCTATATTTGCCCTTTTCATTTGCAATCATTTTTTCAAATATTTCTAATTCAGTTTTGCTTCCTATAATCCATGAAGAATTATACTCTTTAATAGGTTTTGCTAACAACTCTTGTTTTTTTATTTTTGTGCCAAAAACGCTTTCATAAGACTCGTCCGCACAAATTTTCCCACTACTATTTTTATCCCAAACATTATATTTAACTGGATATTTCGTCTCCGCATTTTTTATTGCCGTAAATATAGCAGTCTTATTATCAGCTCCTAAATCCTTGAATGGTTGTACTCTTACAAAATCATTTACTTCTTCAATTTCTACAGGAATATTATCTTTAATTAAAAACTTTCTAAAGCCTTTTCCGCCTCCACTAGCTTGAAAAATATTTTGATTTACTATAAATCCTAACTTTCCCTTATCTTTTAGGAAATTATCCATAATAACATACGTCATCAATACAGATAAATCATCATGAGAGCTTCCTAATCTAGCTTCCAATCCCTTATGTTCAAATATTTTATATTGATGCCAGTATTTTTGAATTGACTTTCTATAATTTTCTGGTAAACTCTGCCAAACAATCCATGGTGGATTTCCTATTATATAATCAACCTTTTTTTGAAATAGCGGAGCAAAAGAATTTTTTATAACATTTGCCCAAATTCCATCTAATCCCTTTTTTTCTAGTTCCTCCATAGTACTATATAAATTTTCTAAAACACTCTGTTCATTACCCGTAAATTCAATATTCTCCTTTAGTAGCTTTTCGATAAATTCACTAGTCGAATAATTCAGTTTAATACACCTGTTCAATATATCAAGTAATCTATTTGCATTTCCTGATTTTACAACATTAACAGGAATTAAGAATTTTCCAGCTTTTGTAGATAGCGCATAGCAATCCTCTTCCTCATTTTTCTCTTCTAGTATAGTAAGCATAGAATCACATAAATATATTGGTATTTCTATATTTTCTTTTCTCTCATTTAGTAAATCTCCTAAAGATATTATATAATTTGCTCTAGCAGAAATTACAGCTAACGGGTTTAAATCGTATCCTTTGATAGAATTTAATATTCCATTCAATAATAATTGCTTATCCAAATTTATATTACTAGTAATATATCTTTTTATAAGTAACACTATAAATGTTCCAGATCCACATGTTGGATCCAAAATGACTTGTTTACTTTTAAAATCAATATTCATTTTATCAATTAAGAAATCTGCAAGCCAATCTGGTGTATAATACTCACCTAAATTATGTCTTAATTCTCTAGGGAACAAATTATGATAAACATTTTTTAATAAGTCTCTTGCTAAATCTGGTTCAAGATTTATACTACTATAGTCATAATCTTCAAATTTTTCTAACATTTGTTTAATTAATTCATATAAGTCTTCATTCCAAAAATATAGGTATCCACCAAAGAAATCTCCTTCTAAAAAGTTACTAACACCTAATTTTTTATATAATCCTCCTTGTTCCATATCTTCTAATTGACTCTTCAATTTTTCTGAATCTTCTATATTAAATTTATCTAATCCCCCTTCTTTTTTTGAACATATATATTTTAGTACATCTATTGATAAAAATTTAATAATTAATGCAAAATATGTTTGTATAGCAAATATCAAATATTCTATTTTAACTTTATCTCTTATTTCATATACATTTTTTAATTCTCTAATTTTTATATCCAATGTTTCAAAATCATACCCACATATTTCTCTAAATAACTGTTTCCATTGTTCAAATAATAATTTAACTTTTTTATATTCTTGATTATTTATATAATAATAATATAACTTATTGATAAATTTTTTTGTTAATGCACTTTCAGAATCAAAGTCTCTTAGTAAATTTTCTATAATTAAAGCTTTTTTCTCAATGCTTAACGATAAAATTCTTTTTAATAATAAAGATAGTGATTCTTGAGTTACCTTTTGAACATTTGATACTTCCCAACTA
>CAKOZB010000143.1 GCA_934131055.1 uncultured Clostridia bacterium
CTGTTGGATAGTTGTATAACTTTAATACATTGTTTCCATTTTCATCAGTCGAACCAACCAAATATGCTGTTACATTTTGTTTTTCATATGGTGTAAAGGGTATTACTAAGCCTAACCTAGATGTCGTGCTATCTGTTGTTTTTACCATTGTGTAATATGGGCTTATTTCAGTTCCTTTTGTAGATGAAACTTTGCTACTTGCATTATGTGTTGCAATATCCCATACATCGTCTCCCCTGTATAATACATCTGGTTGAATGTTGTGGTATCTTTTTAATACTTTTGCTTGAATGTTATACAAATATTCTGGGTATACAAAATGGTCTGATATTTGTTCTGGTATCTCTTCCTTAGAGAATAAATCTGGATATATTTTTTCATATACCATTGCTATTGGGTCTGTTTTATCTGTTCTATAGAAGGTTACATCTCCAGTATATGCATCTATTATTACTTTTACAGAGTTTCTTATATAATTAATTTCGTCTTTCGATATACCATTTTCCTCTAGAACTGTTCTTTGTGAATATGGATATTCGTTACTCGTTGTATATGCATCAAGCACCCAAACAAGTTCTCCATCGTTTGTAACAACCATATATGGGTCATTATCATATGTTAAATATGGCATTATTGTCTTTGCTCTTTGAATTATATTTCTGTTTGTTAGAATTTTACTATCACTCTTTACATTTCCTGAAAATACTAGCTTTGCGTCCTTTTCTCTTATTGCTAAAACTAATCTATCTAAGAAATTTGCCTTTAATCCAGCATCTCCGTCATATACATTCTCTGTATTTTTCAAAGCATCTTCTGTTGGATAATCAAACTCTTTCTTGCTATTACTATTGGTTACAACTGTATCGTTTGTCTCCAATCCAAAATAAATTCTTGGTTCATTTATATTTAAAACTTCATCAGTTTGGTCAAATGCTTTTTGAATATGGTTTATGTTTCCAGAATCTGTTGTTGATGTTGCAGATGTTATTATTGCTCCGAATCCATGTGTATATTCATAAGTTTTATTATTGTATGTTCCCTTCGAACTTGCAATTTCTCTTGGAGTTACATATACTAATTGCTCTTTTCCGGAAATATTGTATAGCCCAATTTGAGTTGACCTAAAGTTGTAATATCCTTTATTTTTTTGAGAACCCTCTAAATCTTTTAAAACTGTTGACGCATTTGCAATTGGAATATTTTGAATTGTTTCAATATTTTCAGTAATATCATTTTGAGTAATTGTTCCTCCATCTTGAACAGTAACTTCATCTATATTTATTCCATATGCAATTTTAGTATTATTTATGTTACTTTCGATATATTTCTTTTCCTTATCAAGTTCATTTGAATTTACAAATATCAAATTAAATCCAAGCATTACTAAAAGTAAAGAAACTAAATATCCAGGAACAACTAGTATTGAACCTATTACCTTTTTAGTTTTTCCTTTTTTGAATTCTTTTATTGCTTTAAATGCTGAAACTATCATAATTACAGATAATGCAATATATCCCCAGAACCCGATTGTTGTTTCTGTAATTCCGGCTCCGAATATTGAATAATTCTCTGATTCATCATTATTTAATACTATAAATTTTTGTACCCCAATATCAAGTGTTCCAATAAGCATCAATATTGCAAATAAAACTATAATTACTTTTAAATAGCTAAGTGCATTATTTAAAAGTCCGCTCTTTTTTACCGATTCTCTTAATATTCCATCAAAGCAAATATTAAAAACAATTAAATAGTACAATGTTGCATATACTACTGCTGCAATCATTGCAACTAATGCATATATAGTTATAAATTTTAAGAATGGTAATATAAACACGAAAAATCCTATGTCTAGCCCAAGTGCTGGGTCTGTTGTAACAAACTGTGTATTAAAGAAACATGGTAATGCTTTTTCTACTATCATTCCAGTAGTTCCAATTGTTACTAATGTTGCAAATATAAACGAAATTGATTTTTGTGGAAGCTTTGGCATTTCTTTCTTTTCATCTTCAAAAAATACCTTTAGTCCTCTTTTTACCTTAGTTGTTGTTGTATATGTTAATGTAAATATTGCTAAGAAATTAACTACAGCAGCTATTCCTCTATACTTCATGTTCTGCCAGAACATAGAAATATAATTTTCTCCAATCTCTTTTATCTCTAAAAATTCGCCTCTCTCAACTATATAAATAATTAATAAGGCAATTGCTAAAACAGCTAAAACAAGTTTCTTTCTTGTTTTTCTTTTTTTAGTGGTACTTTCTGTTTCAGTATTTACAGGCTTTACTTGTTGTGCTCTTTGTTCTTCATTTTTTGTTTCTTCTTGTTGTTCTGTTTTTACTTCGTTATTAGATTTTTCTTTTTTACTGCTTTCTTGTTGTTTTACATCTTCTTGCTTTTTATCGTTCTTTTTTTCTTTAGCTTCTTCTTTTTTATTCTCTTTAATTTCTTCAGTTTTTGGTATTTTTTCTTCTGCTTGTTTTACTTCTTTCTTTTTCTCTTCCAAGCTATATTCCTCCAATCCTTAAATTAAAGCCTTTACAAAATCTTCGCTATTAAATATTTCCATGTCGTCAACTTGCTCTCCGACGCCTATAAATTTTACAGGCACTTTGTTTTCATTTACAATTCCTATTACAGCTCCACCTTTTGCAGTTCCATCAAGCTTTGTAAGAACTATTCCTGTAATATCAACTGTTTCTTTAAAAGCCTGAACCTGTGAAATTGCATTTTGACCAGTAGTTGCATCTAGCACCATAAGCA
>CAKOZB010000144.1 GCA_934131055.1 uncultured Clostridia bacterium
GTATACTTTTAATAATAAGCGATTAGTACATTTTGAGGAGTGCTACAAGGTGAAGGAGGGATATATATATTCGAATTAAGAAAAAATCCAGGATTAAAAGCTAATGTAATTTCAATGTATAAAAGTCGTTTTCAAAGCGAAGGCTTTTTTAGACCTAGGATTGCAGAGAATGTGACAATCTCTGGAAAATTAAAAGAACATACAGTTGATATTTATTTTGAATTCTTTCAGATGAATAATTTAGAGCGTACAGTGATTAAAGTAATAGAAGGTACAGAAGTAACAGAGAATGATATGTGGGAATTTGCAAATGTCTTGAAAGATTTACATTTTTGGGCAAAAGGTGTTATTTACTATGATGATAGAGTATCTAGTGGGGCAAAGAAAGTGGCTGAATTGACAAATATTGATTTAAAGAAATTTGATTTACTTGATGAAGTAAGCAAATCTGCTTCAAGCTATTTAAAAGTAATGCTGCCAGATGAAGAGATAATAGGGGATCCATTTTGGACCGTTATGGAAACAGAACAAGATAGTGGTAAGAATACAGGAAATTACGTGATGGTTAATGATTATAGTATTTTATTGTTTTTATCAAAGAAGCAGGCTATTAATTATTGCAGTAAAATGAAAGAGAGTGCTAAGGTCTTTGGTGTTTCTCAAAACCATCTCAAAGTATTAGTTTCTCTTCGAGAAAAAGAGAAATTTCCAGATTTTAGTATAGCTTTTCCTGAATTTGAGCAATTACAGGAAGGTTCTGTCGCATGTTATCCAATTCTACATAAAAATTTAAAAAAAATTTATTTGAGGGGAGACAATAATGAATAATATATCAAAAGAAAAAGGAGGGAAGTTTGAGTCTATTATTGAAAAAATTTATATTCAAATTGCTAATAATGAGCGAATAAAAGCTAAAGTTGAGAAACATGTTCCAATAATAGGAGATGATGGTGCAAGCCATGAGATAGACATACTATATTCATACGAACATTTTGGGGTGAACTACAAGGTGGCAATTGAGTGTAAAAACTGGAAAAATCCAATAAATGTTGGTGAGCTAAGAAATTTTTCTTATAAATTAGAACATATAGGGAACATAAATGGAATTTTTATTTCGGCAGAAAGTGAGTTTCAAGATGGAGCAAAAAAAGTATCTAGTTATAATGGAATCAGACTTATAAAATATGATGAACTTTATAAGTTTATTAATGGTGAAAATGGTAAATACTTGGTTCCGGATTATAAAACTATAGGTGACCCTTTTTGGATGTTTATGAATTTGAACGGAAAAAATTTCATAGAGCAAAATTTGTTTTTTAAAGAGGGAATATTACTTTTTGAAAGCAAATATTTTGCCGAGCAATTCCAAAATCGTTGCTTATTGAATTGTGATAATAATGTAAAACTAGTAGGAGTATCACAACAACATTTGAAAGAAATCATATATTTAAAAGATAAGTATAAAGTTTCTGTGAAATTATTTAACCAGTTTACAAGTGATTTAAATAAGTGTCCATATCATTTTTGGGATTTAGATGTTGCAGATATTGAAATGTATATTAGATAATGTAATGGTTATAATATTCGCCATGATCGTGCGGATTAAAAGAGTGATTATACGATGAATTTATAACAGAATATCATACCTATAGTTTGATGAGTGCAGGAAAGTTGAAGTTCTAGGACTTTAGATAGAAATATGCAGCATTTAGCATTGTCTGAAAAGAATAAAGAAGATAAGGAGCCCCCATGGACAGAAAAACCGAAGCCCTAAATTATCTGAAACAATACCCTAAGATGGCAAAATGGATGAATACCTGCAGTTGCTGTGGCGCAATGGGATATAACCCTGATATGCCAGACAAGATTACTTCGAGAGATGGCAATGGGGAATATAACACTGTATTTTCAAGAAACATAAAGAAGTATTTTTCGCCACTCAGAGTAAATGACATGGGGATGTGTGACATTTGTCAGAAATATTGGAGAGATAAATAAGTATTTGGAAAAGGAGGACCGATGATGGAATTTATATGTTACCCAAAGTGTTCAACCTGCCAGAAGGCAAAGAAATGGCTGGACGAGAATAAGATTGAATACACGGAGCGCCACATTGTGGATGATAATCCTACATATGATGAGCTTAAGAAATGGTATGAGAGGAGTGGACTTCCGCTCAAGAGATTCTTCAATACGAGCGGCATGCTGTATAAGGAGATGAAACTGAAGGACAAGCTTCCTGATATGAGCGAGGATGAGCAGTTACAGCTTCTTGCCACAAATGGAATGCTGGTAAAGCGACCACTTATTGTAAATGCCGAAACGGTGCTAGTTGGCTTCAAGGAAGCGGAATGGTCTGAAAAGTTAAATTGAAATTAGTTGATGCTTCGTGGTGGCATTTCCGATCCTAGAAATAAAACATTGATGAAGATGTTTAATATGATTGGTATCGGAGAAAGAGCAGGAAGCGGCATACCAGATATTTATCAGGTTTGGGAGAATGAAGGTTGGCCAATGCCTGTGGTGGAAGAAAGTTATAATCCTGACAGGACTCGTTTATCGCTTGAATTTAAGAAACAAGCGAACAAAACAAGCGAACAAAACAAGCGAACAAAACAAGCGAACAAAACAAGCGAACAAAATAAACATAG
>CAKOZB010000145.1 GCA_934131055.1 uncultured Clostridia bacterium
TTAATTTTTTTCCTTCTTCATCTAATATTGGATAAGCCTTTTGTAAACTAATATTATCTTTATCTGTAAAGGTAATATTAAAACAAGATGAAACAATATCATTTTGGCCTGTTTGGGTTAAGTTTAAGACCCATAAAGCATAGGATACGCCTATAATAGTAATAATACCTATTAACAAAACAATTGTAATCAAAATATTTCTTTTCTTCTTATCGTCGAGTAAACGATTTCTGTTTTCTTTCATGTATATTTCTCCTTTTTCTTTTTAAATTTTATTTTGTGAGGATGAAAGAAAACTATCGCTCCTCACGGAACCGTACGTGCGTCTTTCTCGCATACGGCTCTTTGTAATAATCTTTTGAAACTTACCAGAGTTGAAAGCAAATTTTGGGTTTTACTAACGGGTTATATTGTATGATTCTATCTAGTTTTGACCAACTAATTTTCCCTCTTTGGCTTCTTCTACTTAGCCATTTCTTTAAGATTCGTTTTACAAATTTGTATACGTTAGCTAACCAATTATAGTTTCCACTAATGCCGTAGTAATTGTATAGTCCTGTTAATTTCCTGTTTAGTTGTTTTATTAAACCTTTTGGTTTTGTTGTTCTATTTTGTTTAATAAAATCTAGCAGGCCTTTGTATTTTAATTTGGACTTTTTCTTAGATGTAGCATAATTAACTTTGTAATATCCATTTCTTGTTTTACCATTTGATATGGTAAATCCAAGAAAATCAAATGTACTGTTTTCTTTTGAGTTTCTGCCAAACGGAAATATTTTAGTTTTAGTTGGTTCAACCTCTAGATTGAATTGAAGAAATCTTTTAATTAACATTTCATAAAACATCTTGGCATCTTCTTCATATTGAAACATACCCACAAAGTCATCAGCATATCTTACTAATTGTGCTGTACCCCTACATAGATTTTTAAATTCATTATCAAACCAATTGTCTAATACAACATGCAAATATAAATTAGCAAGTACTGGAGAGATTATTCCACCTTGCGGTGTTCCCTCTTCAGTTTCATTGAATTCATTGTTTTGCATATATCCTGCTTTTAAGAATCGTCTAACTAGTTCTATAAAATCTCTATCTTTTATTACTACTTTTAACATTCTTAGCAGTATATCATGGTCAACATGATCAAAGAAACCTTTTATATCTGCTTCAACTATAAAATTCACTTTTTCGTGCATTACTGTTTTATCTATTTTATCTATTGCTTGATGACAGCTACGGTTTGGTCTAAATCCATATGAGAAATCTTGGAAATATCTTTCAAAGATTATGTTTAGTATTTCTGCCATTTTTGCTTGTACCAATTTATCTTCGTAACTCGGTATTCCTAGTGGTCTTGTTTTACCATTTGGTTTTGGTATCTCCACTCTTCTTACTGGTAATGGTCTATATTTATGTTCTTTCATTGTTTCAATAAGTTTTCTTAATTTTTCTTTTGTATCTATACTATATTGTCTCTTATTTACTTTATCAATTCCAGTTGCTTTTTCACCATCTTGTCTTTTATGTATCTTGTATAAGCTATTTACATTAATATATTGCATTAAACCCTGCACATTTGCATATTTATCTAGTTGCTTATTTATTTGTTTCTCCATATCTGAATATTGTTTTAACATTTTATCCCACCTCTCGTGTGTATTTTCTGTTCCTTATTCAGAAACGATTATTACACTAATCCCTTCGCTCCATAACCTACCACATTATTTCTTCACTACTATGGATTAGTCCGACTTCTTATAAATCTTTTATAAACCTCTAGTTTTACCTATCTTTAAGACCTCACTGCCAGTTTATATTAAACCTTATCATTGGTATTTTAAACCTTCAATGCTTTGGAAATTTATAAGACCTCACGGGTATCATATTTGTATTATGTTTCTCTCGAAATATTCTTGGACCCCGATGGAACCTACACATTCTTGTCATTATCGTTTGTGTATTACTGCCTACTATGATTATGAGCATATCGGCTTCCATTTGATGTTGTTAACGAGGCTCAATGTCTATGGGTGGTGTCGCACCTATTCCTCTAGAAACTCCTAACTCCAACGCTTAAACCTAATCTTACGATTTTGGCTCCATGGATTAGTACTAACTCTTGACCAAGTTTATTAGGTTGGTTAATCTCCAACTATACAATTACGACCGAACCGTCGCACCATAAATGGAACAACTCCTTTTTCTTTCTAGTATGTAACATTTTGGTATGTTTTAAACTCTTTTCTACTTATACAAATATCTTAACACATATTTAATATCAATGGTTAAAAAAGTTTGCATAAAAAAAAGAACTTTCTTTTACTTTGTTTCTTTTGATAAGATGAAATACTTGCAACCATAAGCACAGTAAGTATTTAAATATTCTTCTATTTTATCGACATCATTATATTCTTTAAAATTAGGATTGGTTTTACTGTTAAAGCCTTTAAGACGTAGATGATTATATGACCAGTCACCTACAATGTAATCAAAAGATAAAAAATAGTCTGTAAAAAGTTCTTTTAAAGTTTCTTCATCAAGAGCATCGCGGTAATCTTTCATAATAAGGTATTTTTGGTTATTGAGTTCTATATAC
>CAKOZB010000146.1 GCA_934131055.1 uncultured Clostridia bacterium
TTACATTTGCGTTGAGATTGTCAATAAATTTTGAAAATCTCTTATTTTTGTGCTAAAATATATTACGAGGTAAAAAATTATGTTTGATATAGAAGCAGAACTAAAAAAACTGCCTAAAAAGCCAGGAGTTTATATAATGCACGACAAAAATGACAAGATTATTTATGTTGGAAAGGCTGTTGTTTTAAGAAATAGGGTTAGGCAGTATTTTAGAAAGAATAAGAAAACAAAAAGAATTCAAAACATGGTTGCGCTAGTCGACCATTTTGAGTATATAGTGTGCGATAATGAGTCTGAGGCTCTTATTTTGGAGTGTAATCTAATTAAGAAGAACATGCCTAAATTTAACGTGCTTCTTAAAGATGATAAAACATATCCATACATAAAAATAAATGTAAAAGCAGATTATCCAGATTTGTATATTACAAGAAGAATTTTGAATGATGGTGCGAAGTATTTTGGACCTTATGCGAATGCTGGAAGTGCCAAAGAGATGATAGAGTTTATCAAGTCTAGATATAAAATTAGACAGTGCAGAAGCTTTAAATATAAGGATAGACCATGTTTAAATTATCATATAAAGAAGTGTATGGCTCCTTGCATGGGTTATATTAGTAAAGAAGATTATAGAAAGCAAATTGATGAAATTATTTCTATTTTAGAAGGTAAGACAGATAATTTAAAGAAAGAGCTAGAAAAAGAAATGCTAGAGGCTTCTAAGAAAATGGAATATGAAAAAGCTCAAGAAATAAGAGATAAAATATTTGCAATAGATAGAATTTCTCAAAGACAAAAGGTTTCAAATATTTCTGAAAATGATATAGATGTAATTGGTTTAGCAAGAAAAGACGAAGAAGTTTGTATTGAAATGTTCTATGTTAGAAATAGTAAGATGATTGGCAGAGACCACTACATATTCAAAGGTTTAGAAGATGAGGAAGATAGTGAGATAATTTCAAGCTTTATTAAACAATACTATATGGGAAGAACAATCCTACCAAATAAGATAATGATAAAAGAAGAAATTGAAGACAAAGATGCAATCGAAATGCTATTAACAGAATCTGCAGGAAGAAAAGTAGAAATAAAAACACCGCAAAACGGTGAGAAATTGAAATTTGTAGAAATGGCAGAGAACAATGCCTTAATCACTTTACAGAACAAAGAAAAGGATAAATACAATATTTTAGCAGAATTAAAACATGTATTAAACGTAGAAAAATTGCCAAGAAAAATAGAATGTTACGATATATCAAACTTATCTGGAACCAACATGGTTGCTGGTATGTGCGTAATGCAGGATGGAATAATTAAGAAAGAAATGGCAAGAAGATTCAAAATAAAAGATGTTATTGGGCAAGATGATCCAGCATGCATGGAAGAAGTAGTAACAAGACGTTTAAGACATTCTGTGCCAATTCTAAATGAAGACAAACCAAACGGATTCGGAGAACTACCAGATGTAATATTTGCAGATGGTGGCATAACACAAATACATGCAATTCAACAAGCAATAAAAAACGTAAACAAAGAAATAGAACAAAAGGCAAAAGAAAAAAACATAGAACTAACAGAAAAAGACAAGGTAAACATTACTGTATTTGGAATGGTAAAAAACGATAAGCACCAAACTCGTGCATTAATGAATGAAAAAAGAGAAGAACTAGAAATTTCACAAACGCTTCTAAACACAATAACAATGTTCCAAGACGCAGTACATGACACAGCAATAGGATACCACAAAAAGCTAAGAAACGAAGAAGTAACAAGGTCTGCACTAGATAATATAAAAGGAATAGGCACTGTAAAAAAAGTAGAACTACTAAAAAAATTCGGAACAGTAGAAAACATATCAAACGCAAGCATAGAAGAAATAGCAGAAGTAAAAGGAATAAATGAAGAATTAGCAAGAAAGATAAAAAATGCACTTATACATTAAAATTCGCCCAATGGGGACGCCCCTTTTTGGGCGAAATTTTTTTGTCATAAATCTCGGACAAGCTGAATATATTTTATAATAAGAATATAAAATGGCAAACTTTTTCCTGAAAAGATTGCCTGAAAAGGGGGATTTATGGAGTATTCTAAAGATATTGTTTTAGGAGTAAAATTTTTTAATGGAGAGGACAAGTATGAGAATTTAAAAGTAGAGGGAATAAGGGAAAATAAATATGACAAAGCTAAGAAAATTGTTAAAAAAATAAGTAAAGCAACAATAAACAAAGAGAAAATTTGTAAAGTGGAAATTAATAATAAAAATAAAGTAGTAAAATTTATGAATGAACACAAATTCATAACATCAATAAGCATAATATGTATTATTTTAATGATGTTAGACTGTGTGTTGGTATATAGTTTTATGGAGTTATTGCAAAAGCTGTAAATAAAAATGCGAGATTTTCTTGAAATTTCTAATGTTTGCTTGATTTATCTATCAAAAGTTAGTATAATTTTATATGATATAAGTAAAAAAGTGTGATGTGTCGCTCCTTGACGAAAGGAAACGATGCAAATGCTATTAGTACAGGTTTATTAACTATCTATATAC
>CAKOZB010000147.1 GCA_934131055.1 uncultured Clostridia bacterium
TAGAAGACAAAATAATATTTTCCGCATCTTGCAAAATTTCATCTATTTCGTCTGTTTTTTCATCTGTACTAGAAGTAATTAGTTTGTTCATTTGTATTGTCTCCATTTAAAATTATTAAGCATAAAATGCTTTTATAAAGAATATTCAAATTACTAAAAAATATTAGTAATAAGATTATAACATAAATAAATATTTAATAGAAGTAAATGCTAAAAAAATATTAAATTAGTAAAGTTGTTAGAAAAATGTGCACCATATGCAGTAAAGTCGTTATGAAAATGTGAGAAAATTATTAAAAGTCGTTTGATTTTTGTGAATATGCAAGAGAATATGAAATTGCTTTATCATGGCTAATTGATTGTGGATTAGTTTACCAAATAAATAGAATAAATAATTGTAAAATACCATTATCTGCATATCAAGATTTTAATGTTTTTAAACTATATTTATTAGATGTAGGATTGTTAGCTGCAAAAGCGGGCGTTGATGATAAAACAATTTTAGAAGGAAATGCAATATTTGAAGAATTTAAAGGAAGTTTAACTGAGCAGTATGTTCTATGCCAAATAAAAGAATGTACAGACTTAGATGTGTTTTATTGGTCAGCTGATACAGGGATTGCAGAGTTAGATTTTATTACACAAATAGGTAGAAATAATGTTCCAATAGAAGTAAAAGCGAGTGAAAATTTGCAAGCTAAAAGTCTGAAATCATTTGTACAAAAATATAATACTCCGGTGAATATTAGAACGTCAATGTCAAATTATAGAAAAGAGGAATGGCTTATAAATATACCATTATATAGTGTGGGAAATATAGAAAAAATTATAAATAATAATTAAAAAATTGTAAATAATAACTAGAAAAAAAGTATGTATAATGGTATACTATGGGAAGCAAAAGGAGGTAAAAGCTTGAAAAATAATTACAATTTTGGCTACGTCAAATATAATTTCAAACGCGGTTACATACACCACGTATGCGCCCTTGCCTTTGAAATTCATTTTTCTTGCCAAAATTTAATTCTTTTCCAAGCTGACTTGTACTTATAAGAAAGGAATGTGATGAATATATGTCAGAAAAAACTCAAGGTGAGGAATTAAAAGAGAAACTTTTTGATTGTAAAAAGAACGGATGGGAGAGCACATCTGAAGAAGAGGGAAGAAAAATCTTCCAATATTGTGATGGATACATCAACTTTTTAAGCAAATCTAAAACAGAAAGAGAAATAGTAAAAAATGCAACACAAATGGCTAGAGAAAAAGGTTTTAAGAGCATAGATGAATACGAGAGTTTAAAACCAGGAGACAAAGTTTACTACGTAAATAGAGACAAAAACTTATTTCTAGTTGTAATTGGAACAGAAAACATAGAAAATGGAATAAACATAATTGGATCTCATGCTGATTCTCCAAGACTAGATTTAAAACCAAATCCAATTTATGAAGATAAAGGATTCGTATATTTTAAAACACACTACTATGGTGGAATAAAGAAATATCAATGGACAACAATACCATTATCAATTCATGGTGTAATTGCTAAGACAAATGGCGAAAAAATAGAAGTAAACATTGGAGAATCTGATGAAGACCCAATATTTACAATTACAGATTTATTGCCACATTTAGCTCAAGAGCAAATGCAAAAGAAATTAAAAGATGGGGTAGAAGGAGAGAATCTAAACCTATTAATAGGAAGCATTCCATACAATGATGAAAAAGTATCTGAAAAGGTAAAATTAAATATACTAAATATATTAAATAGAAAATATGGAATAGTCGAAAAAGACTTTTTAAGTGCTGAATTAGAGCTAGTTCCAGCATTCAAATGCAGAAGTTTAGGATTTGACGAAAGTCTAATTGCTGGATACGGTCAAGATGACAAAGTTTCTGTTTACACATCTTTAACAGCTATATTAAATATAGAAAAACCAACAAAAACAGCAGCTTGCCTATTTGTAGACAAAGAAGAAATAGGAAGCATGGGAAATACAGGAATGGAATCAAATGTATTTAGCACATTCATGTCAGACGTATTAAACAAACTAGGAGTAAACAGACCAAACCTATTAGATAAAATGTTCTGCAACTCTAGAATGCTATCGGCAGACGTAGATGCAGGATTAGACCCAATATACGCATCAGTAGCAGACCTGCACAATGCTTCATTCCTAAACAAAGGAGTTGGAATAAGCAAATACACAGGAGTTGCCGGAAAAGCAAACGGCTCAGATGCAAACGCAGAATTCGTAGCATACGTACGTGGAATATTCGAATCAAACAACGTAGGTTACCAAATAGCAGAACTTGGAAGAGTAGACCTAGGCGGTGGCGGAACAATAGCATACATCTTAGCAAACAAAGGTGTAGACGTGTTAGACTGTGGAGTACCAGTACTTTCAATGCACGCACCATACGAAGTAACAAGTAAATACGATGTATACCAAGCATATAAGGGATATGAAGCATTCTTTAGAAGCTAAGCGTTGAAAAATAATTACAATTTTGG
>CAKOZB010000148.1 GCA_934131055.1 uncultured Clostridia bacterium
ACTTTTCAATGTGCATTTTTTAAATTTTTGATAATATTTTCATAATCAATTTTTTCATAGATTACTTTACACTATCTAACAATCTTTTAGTAAATCTTTTCCGCCTTTTAAGTACTCATATCCAGAGAAAATTGTAGCAATAACAGAAATTGTCATAAATATACTTGCTAAAATATTCATTATAAAATCACCTGTTGTCATATATGTAAGCGCACTATTTACGAGTGCATCTTGCTCTGTCTTTGCTCTAAGTACAAATGCAAAATAAGGTTGTGTTGTTAAGAACATTAAAATTATCGCAATCATTTGTGTAACAGTTTTTAATTTGCCCCAAACATTTGCAGCAATTACCTTGCCACTGTTTTGTACTGCAATTAGTCTGTAACCTGAAACGGCAAATTCACGGAATATTACTATAATTGGAATCCATGCTGGTAATCTTCCCATTTCTACAAATAAAATCATGGCAGCAACAACTAAAATTTTATCTGCTATTGGATCCAAAAATTTTCCGAAGTTAGTTACTTGATTATTTTTTCTTGCCAAATATCCATCTAGTTTGTCTGTTATTGATGCAATTATAAATATTAGTTCCATTATCCACATTGTTGTAGATATGCCTAAAAAGCTTCCCGGTATATCCAAAAAAGATACTATAACCATTATCGGAACTAGTATTATTCTAAATAGTGTTAATTTGTTTGGTAAATTCATTTTTGTTGTATTCCTTTCTTGAGGGTAAATTTCGATTGAAAGTTTGTAATTCTTATTCAATCATCTCCTCTTTACTCGCTATAATTATATACAATAGCTTGTTAAAAATAAAGAGAAAATATAAAATTTTTAATTTTTTTATATATTAAATAAAGGCTTGGCTTTAATATATATCGCATTATTAAATTTTTTATAATAATGTTTGATGCTTTCTTAAAGCTAGCCTTTTTCTATGTACATCTTTCTTTCGCTATAGCGAAATTTTATTTATTATCTTCGTTTAATATTTTTTCCACAGATGCTTCATCCAATTTTACAATTTGAGCAATTTGTTTTACAGTCATATTTATCAAATGCAATTCTCTTACTACTTCTTTTGTTTTCTTATATTCTCCTTCTTTTCTTCCCTTTTCTTTACCTTCTTTTAATCCTTTTTCCATTCCTTTTTTCAAACCTTTAGCCTCTGCTTCCTCTTGAAATTGTAGTCTATCAGCTATTTCTAGGGTTCTGCTTAATGCTCTTCTTCTCAATAAGTCGTCTTGGCTTATTCTATCAAGCTCTTCTTTTGCCTCTTTAATATCTTCGTTTTCTTCCATAATACGAGCTACCTCCTCCTTTTCCGGATTATCGATAAAAAGCATCCACTGTAGTAATTCATCATTCGGTGTTTGTTGGTATGCTTTTATTACTTTTGGTAACTCTATTATAATAATTTCAAGGTAGTCTGTCAATATAAGATGGTAGTCTTCGTTTTCTCTTATTTTCCATATTGTTTTAGGTTTTTCAAGATATTTCGTCAATGGAAAATTATCATCTAATATTATTATTGATATTGTTTTTCTAAGTTCACTATACTTGTCTCCAATCTGCAAATTTGCAGTATACATTTTTGACCAATAATACAAAAATCTTTCAGCCATTTTCTCATGTTTTACTAGTTGTACTTCTATATCACATTCAGTATCTCCATTTATAACTGCTCTCAAATCCAGTCTTCCGTTTTTATCTTCTTTATTATCATTTAGTAAGTCTGTACTTTTATCAAGCTCAAGCTTGTCAATTTTTATCTTTAGTATAGCCTCCAACATTGCTTTTGTTATCCTTGGTTTTCCTCGTGAAAATAATGCTTTAAACACCACATCATTCTTTGGTTGTAAAATGCTTTTTGCTTCATTTTTCATTGATATACCTCCTAGATTTATATAGAAAAAAATATTATTTTCTTAATATCTACAAAATTACTAATAAACATCAATAGATTTAACTAATATGAAAAAAATTTTTTGAAATAATTGTATTTATTATACAGTATTTATGCATAAAATCAAGAAAAATCGTTCGTCAAATTTCGACTTAAGTGTTGCCAATAGAATCGAAAATTTATTAACAGAACATCTTTCTATTGGTAAGGATTTAATTGTTGCACTAAAAAATAATAATCAAAGGCTTGCAAATGAGCTAAATGATAAGTGGTACAAAAATGCCGATGAAATGGCAAATTTCTTTAGTAGTATAAATCCTTATTATTCCAGAGAAAAACTTCGTGACATGTTATACGACCATTTAGAGTTAATCTCTGATGAAGTCGACGCACGTCTAAAAAAAGATTACCAAGCTGATATTAATGCATTTGATAAAGTCCAGCAGGAAGTTCTGAATATGTCGCAATATTTTGTTGATGGAATAGTAAAACAATTTCCAAATATGTTTAACTAGAAAAAAGCCTACTCTTTTTAGAGTAAGCTTTTTGATATTTTATTCGTAATCAACTATGTTTATCCATTGTTCCAGCATTTCT
>CAKOZB010000149.1 GCA_934131055.1 uncultured Clostridia bacterium
AAATTTTTCAGATACGCTTCTTTGTGTATTAGCAACTTCCGCTGTCATGAATCTCATTCCAACATCGTTTGTTATTGGTAAGTTTTCAATGTTATTGGCAGATGTTTCTTCTGCTGATGTAACATTTTGTCCTTTATCAGCTTGAGCATAGTTGTTAGCTATTGTTTCAACTGCAAATGGTATTTCTGTAACTACCAATTTTAGTAAATCATTTACTTGTGGTATTAATTCATTAAAATCTTTTACTAATTCATTGTATCTAACTCCATACCATGAATTATGCATTTCTCCTACGTTTGAGTATGCTGTTCTTAATTCATTATTTAATTCTAATGCATACTCTCTCATTGCTTTTGCTTGTCCTGGCATTGCCTCATAATCTACATGATCTATTTTTGCCATATTCTTTTCCTCCTTTAAGATTATCATTTTAGAATGATATTTTCAAAATCATAATAACAATACAAAATTTAAATGTCAATAGTTTTTTTATTTTTTCCATATTCTTAAATTTATATTCAACGGTTTTACCAAAAATATGATGTAAATTTTTAATAACCTTTACATCATATTTTCATTTATCTTTTAAATTCTTCTAATCTTTGCTCATATGCATCCATTGTTTCTTTTTCAAAAGCTATTGTTGGTTTTTCTACTCCTAGCATTTGAATTAATTTTTTTGTAAACAATGGATTTAATATTAATATTGGTCCTATTAAGTATGTTCCAATAAAGTTATTTTGTTTTATTCCTTCTAACTTACTTTCTTTATTTAAGCCTATTCCTTTTTCTGCTTCTGCGAAATAATTATTTTCATTATCCCCATATGCCATTGTAAATTGGCTCTTAAACCCTACTATTTCTATATCTTCATATTTTCCTAAGAATATACTGTTATGTCTGTGCATCATATCTCTTTTTGCATAAATATCAAATATTGAGAGAGCCTCTATCTTGCTACCATCTTCATTTTCTATGTATTTTCCAAATAACTCAACAGCATTTCCTGTTACTAAAAATACTACATTTTTCTTTATTAGTTCTTCTATTCTTTCTTTATATGGTCTCAACTTGCGTATTGCAACTTCTTGAATATTTTCCGGCATTGGTCCCATATATATCATGTCAATATCTTGTGTTACAAATGCAGGCTCCGAATTTATTTCTGTTTTTATTATTTCTGCATCTGGCAAACATTTTTTTAAATATTTTATATTGCTAATATCTCCAAACAAGTTACAAACTTCTGGATATAACATTTCTATCTTCATTCTTCAACCTCATTTCCGAAAGTGCTTTCTAGTATTTTTTTAACTTCTTGATGAACTTCTTCTTTCTGTTTCATTGCATATAAATCGTACAAAACATAAACATTTTCTATATCTTTAGGCTTGAAATATTTTCTTACAGACTCAACTTCATCTCTATCTGCAAATATTTTTTCCTTTGGTACTCCTGCCATTAAAAGCCTTACGATTGTATCTTTTGACCTTTTACCACTTACTATTATTTGTTCAACATTGTCTCCATTTAAGAACTCATAATCTGTATCATAGAACCATGTTATAGTTTCGTTGTCTTCATGTAAATCGTCCAAGAATAAAATTATAGTTTTTTTTTCTGGTTGTTTTCTTACATAATCAAATACTCTAGAACAAGCAATTGGGTTTTGTCCTTTTGCAAGGTGAAGTACAATTTTCTTTCCAGCAACTTTGTCTTGTGAAAATCTTGTATCTACTATTTTTGTTTTCTTAAGAGCTTCATTTATTTTTTCGTCACTTACTCCAACCTGTTTTAGAGCAACTATTGCAGATAACATATTATAAATGTTTATTATACCATCTGCAACCATTGAATAACTGTATTCTATATTTTTATCATTGTCTTTTATTGTTACAAGTTTATTTTCAAAGTCAATTTTAGTCGTCTCATAGTCTCTTTTTGGAGTTCCAAATCCACAATTTGGGCACTTCATTTTTCCAACATGATGGTATCTGTAATATTCATATTCTAATTTTGTACCACATTTTGGGCATAGTACCATGTCTTGAACGATGTTTTCACATTTTTCAGTATCAGTATCTAGTCTGTCTATTCCAAAATAAATCTTCTTATTTTCACTGGCTAAATTCACACATATTGGATCATCACCATTTGTAATAACTGTTGTAGCTTTTGGTATTGCATTGTTTATAATTCCAGCAATAAATGCAGTATGTGCATTTCTTTTTAGTGAATCTCTCGAAAGATTGTTACATACTAAATATGTTGGAGTAATATATTTAAAAATATGTATTGTACTCCTTTCGTCCATCTCAAATACCGCAATATCTTTTGTATTTTTTCCTGTTATTGTGTTATTATTTACAAAGCTTGCTGCAATTCCAGTATTCATATTTGAACCATATCTATTATTAATAACTTTGTATCCATTATCTTCTAGCACATCATTAATCATGTTGGATACTGTCGTTTTT
>CAKOZB010000150.1 GCA_934131055.1 uncultured Clostridia bacterium
CTTCTTGGAGGAAGAGCATCAGAAAAATTAATACTAAATGATGTATCAACAGGTGCAAGTAATGATTTCGAAGTTGCAACAGACATAGCAAAGAAAATGGTAACAATATACGGAATGAGTGATAAAATAGGGCCACTTAGTATAAACCTAGAAAAAGAACCATACCAGATGCAAATATTTGGAGAATCAATAGAAAACGAAATAGGAAAAGAAGTAAAACGTCTAATTGACGAAGCATATGCGAAGGCTCAAGCAATACTAATAGAACATATAGATAAACTACATGAACTAGCAGCAGTGTTGATAGAAAAAGAAGTAATATCTGAAGAAGAATTTGAAAAAATATTTGAAAAATAGCAAGTAGAATAAAAAGAACTATAAATGCGGTAACAAACAAAATATGAAGAATGCATCTCTAACGATTAAACAGAGCTGTATTCTTCATATTTAATTATAAGAAAGTGTTTCCAGATTTTATAGTGGTTTCTACGTTTACATTGAATGTACTATTTTGAAAATTGTCTAGCCAATTATAATCTTGCCAGTCTTTTATTGTCGGAAAATATTTTACTGCATATTTTCCAAATCCATCTATATCGCAATTATATTCTTTAGCAGTTTTATATAAGTAATCATTTAAAGCTTTTGTTAAATATTGATTACAAGATTCTTCTATAAGCTGTATGTTTTCCTTCGAATAGTAACTGGAATTTCCGTAGGATGATTCTTGAGTGGCAGATTCTATTTTTGCATTAATTTTTACAACAGATGAAATAAATGGAGTGCCATTTACCAAAGAAACGCTGTTTTTGGTATTACGAGCAAGTTTTATGCTTAAATTAATGCTTTCAGAATCTCCAATAGGATTAGGTATGCTAATTGTACAAGATTTTAATTTATTAGAAATCATCATATGCAAAATTGATTCTTCGGCATTTAATTCTCCAACCAATATATCGTTTTTAAAAACTGCAAGCCCGATATTTTCGATGTTATCTGCTGGAGATATAGGTAAACTTGATGAAGAGCCAAGAGTAGCAACTGGATTCTTAAAGGAATCTACACAGTCAGAAAAGAAATTTATAAGTGTTACGTTTTGTGTATAAGATGTATATTCATTTGAAGCAAGAGTAATTTCGTAAAATCTTGATGGTAAATCTTCGAGCTCTGGTGAGGCTATATTTAAAAAATCTGCAGAGGGGATTTTACTTATTATTATACTGGCGTGAGGACTGGTTTGAGGGCTACTTAATAATGTATACATATACTCAGAAACTCCTTTATGAGCGAGTTTTTCTGATATTACAATGGCTTTACAATGAGATAAATCTAAACGCCTACTTATATAGCTGTTTAAAAGACTTATTCCAGTTTCTATAGACGCACATTCTACGCTATTTACAATTTTTTCATATGCTCTGCTAGATGAACCATTTGAACCATTAGATGGTTTGGCAAGCTGAACAGATAGTTTTAATGTATTAGAATTTCCTATATCAAGACCTAAAGCAAGAACGTAGGCTAATTTATCTATATTACGTGTGCTATATGGTGCAGATAATGAGAAAAATACAATAAATAATGATAGAAAAATAATTAAAACGTTTTTTATATTAATCCAAATTCTCATTGGCATTGGCTCCTTTCTTTAATTTTAAATTAGCAATCATAAGAATAATTGGAAATACTATAAAAGTTAATGGTGTTCCAATATATTTAGATATAAAATCATTTATTGCAAGTGTTTGCATAATACTGTTTGGTATAAGTGCAATTATCAAACTAATTATACAAATAGGAATTATAAAAGGTGTTGAGTTTTTTACATTAGTAACTTTTTGGCAGACTAATGATGAAGTCATTAATCCAATGCTAAAGTAACTCATAAATGATAAAATCCAAGTAAATATAAATAAGGATTCAGGGTGTTGAAAGTATTTACCAAATTCGTTATTTGATAAGAGTGAATAAAGTGGCGAAATACGGTCTATGTCTGTGCTAAAAGAAAAAGCTAAAAGCATACTAGCAGTTGCAAGTATTACAATAAAAATGGAGATTAATGTTGCAATTAAGGTCGATTTTTTAAAATCTTTTTTGTTTTCGAGTAGTGGTGGTACTAAAAACAAAATAGAAAAACCATTAAATATAAAAATATTTGAAATACCAGTGAAAAAAGTATTAGAAACCCCATGACCTAAAATTGGAAAAATACGCTGAATTGTCATATTGGGAACTACAGCTGCAAAAGCGGTTAATAAGCTTATTACCATAATTACACATAAAATAACATTAGTTCTAGCAATACTTTTTATTCCTTGCATATTGGCAATAACACTCACTACTGAAAAGAAAAGTAGCAAATAAATAATTGGAGCATCTCCGTAATAAATAATGTGAATTGTTTCTATAAAATACCTAAGCAATAAAGAGGATGTAACAATTATATAT
>CAKOZB010000151.1 GCA_934131055.1 uncultured Clostridia bacterium
AATCAATCTATTGTTCTTTTGGTCTAGCATGAATCCACTCTTAACAAACATGTTAATTAATTTGCTTTCTTTTATTGTATTTCTAGAAAGCACTTCCACTTGTTTCTTAGAATCTAGCGGATTTATCTCTACATCTCCATATATAAATCTAATGTCTGCTAGCACATAATTTAAGTCATTGTAGTCCAAATATAATTTTGCATATAGCTCTGCAGGAATGTATTTTTCAACTTTCTTGTACTCATTTTCTTCAATATTAACACTATTTTTTATGCTTGGTTGTACTATAGAAAAGAAATTAGACAACTGGCTCTCTGGAAGCAAAATCTCTTTTGTAAAGTTCTTTCTAAATACTTCCAACATTTTAATAACAGTATTGCTATATTTTTTTGAGCATCTATATAGTTTCTTATCAAGCATTAAATATGTATATTTTCTGCCCTCATAAACCATATACGCATATATATCAACATTTACAGTTATCTTATATTCTCCATCATCATTTTCTTCTAATTTAAATTTAATGTCTGGCTCATTTGGTACCAAAACAACAGCATCAGTTCCAAACTGGTCTTCCATTGAAATTGCTCTATTTTTCAAGCATTCAAATAAATCATCTAATCCCGTGTTAGAAATAACTATTGCATCTTCTCCCATTCTTTTGGTGTAATAGTCATATCCTGTAGACGATTCATTAGCATATTTTATTATTTCTGAATATTTAAGTATGAAATCTAAAAGATTTCTGTCTTCTTCCACAAATTTTTCTCTTGTGTGTGCAAACTCAAGCTTTGCTCCATATTTATACTTTTCACCACTCGCAAATCTATCATAAAATTCTGGTAGAGACTTTACCTTATAGCTCTGCTTCTCATCTTTTTTAGAAAGCTTTATTTCCAGTTTCAAGCTATTATTGGTTCTACTACATATAATCTTTGGCTCAATATGGACGAATCCTTCCTCTTTACCTGAAGATATATTCTTTTCTTCCTCTTCTTCATTAATTCTGTAAAATTCATTTACCAGTTGATTGAAGACCTTATAATTTTCTCCTCGTTCTTTGAATGTATCATTACTTTTGGTCTCTTTTTTCTCTCCAGAAAAAATTCTTACATAGTCAGAGTTACTCGCAAATTCTTTAACAGTTGCAATAATATGTTCACAGGCGCAATAATTTTCCTTGTAATCATCACAAGTACATGATAAATTTTCAATCTCGCCTTCTGCAACTTTAATATAAACTTTGTGTTTCTGTCTTACTATAATTCCATCATCATTTATCTCATCTTTTACGATTGAATGAACTTCAAAGTTTTGCTTATTATCATATGTAATCTTATTTATCTCAATAGCTTTATTCTGCATTAATTTTGAAGCCAAATCTAGCTTCTTTGCGTCAACTTGACTTATTAAATCTTCATATATTTGTTTATCTATAATATTACTTTCCATCAATAAATCTCCCCATTTCACTGATTATCTATTATATACCTTTTTTAGGAGTTGTGCAACGAGTACTGGAAAATTTTCCATGGAAAATTTTATATATTAAAACTATTATCTCTTTCTTCATTAGTACTTTACATATTGTGCACACAGTCCTCTATATTGCCTTAAATCTAAGTTCAATGCTCTTATTGCTTTTCTGAAGTTATTTTCAGTTACAACTTGTATTTTAAAATGATAAATTTGTCCATTTTCAGATAGCAAACAATCTGGATACATTGAAGTTCTTGCAGAAAGCATAGTATATCCTTTATCTGCCCAATCTTGCCCAAGCCACGCATATGCTATCTCATTAGGTAATGAACACTTAAGGATATTTTTTCTTTATTCAGTAACCATTCAATTTAAACGTAAAAAAATCGATTGCTATTATCTCTTTAGCAATCGATCCGAAAATAAAAGGGGATGTTCTAATTTTTTAGTTAGTAATGGAGTAACTTATTACTAACTATGGTTATATATTACCAATACTTTTTGTCCTTTTTGTGAACTGAATGTAACTAATTAGTATTTTATTAATTTGTATTGGTAATATAAATTTATTCATGTTTAATTTATATAGTCTTTAAAATTCTAATTATTTTCCAATCCAATTATTGTTCTTGTAACGTTAATGTAATCTCTTTCTCTTGTCCATTTCTGTTTACTGTTACTGTCATTGTGTCTCCAATATTGTGTGTATTCTTAATATTGTTTAATTCTGTCATAGTTTTTATTTCTTGTCCGTCAGCCTTTACTATTACGTCTCCAGCCTTTATTCCAGCTTTTTCTGCAGCTGAATATTCGTCTACACTTGCAACATAAACACCAACTACTAGGTTATTTCTCTTTGCTGTTGTTTCGTCCAAATCTCTACCAGAAATTCCTATATATGGTCTTTTTACTTTATTGTATTGAATTAATTGGTCTATAATTGGTTTTGCAGAATCAATTGGAA
>CAKOZB010000152.1 GCA_934131055.1 uncultured Clostridia bacterium
CACCATATACAATGGTATATCCTGAATATACAGAAGGAACATTATTAGAAAAAATAGCAGATATATATGGAGATGCTATGAATGAGACAGCAGAATGGAATGACGATTGGGTAAATAATGACGCCTCTGGGCCGTTTTTCGCTCGTGGCTTTTATTGGGGAAGTGAGTCAGGTGCGGGCGTGTTCTCGTTTGCCGACGATGATGGCTACGACTACTACGACCTTCTACGGTTTCCGCTCAGTCCTAATAATTGAATAATATTTTTTAAAAAGTAAAAAATAGAAATATATATAATTGGAAAAATAACAATATAAGGAAGTCTTGATTAAAAGGCTTTCTTCTTTTTGGTTTTTAGAAAACCCCCAGATAGTCTGGGGGTTCTGGAAAGCTTCAGCGATGAGTAGACAAAAAAACTCCTTTCAATATATAATATTTTTGCGACTGGCGATTGCAAAAAATATATTGAAAGGAGAACATTCAAAATGAATGATGTAAAAAGTTTATCACATACAAGTTGGAATTGCAAGTATCATATAGTATTTGCACCAAAGTACAGAAGGAGAGTATTTTATGATAGCAAAAGATTAGAAATAGGAAAAATATTAAGAGAATTGTGTAATTGGAAAGGAATAACAATAATAGAAGCAGAAGTATGCCCAGATCACGTACATATGCTAATAGAAATACCGCCCAAATATAGTGTATCAGGAATAATGGGATTCTTAAAAGGAAAAAGTAGCATAATGATATACAGCAAATGGGGAAACATGAAATATAAGTATAGAAATAGAGAATTTTGGTGTAGAGGATATTATGTGGATACAGTAGGAAAAAATACAAAAAAGATAAAAGAATATATAGCAAATCAACTAAAAGAAGATAGACTAGGAGATCAACTAACGATGGATGATATAGACCCATTTAAGGGTCAGTAAGTAATAGACGCAAGAGCCAGTGGCAAAAAGTACGTCTTTAGACGTAGCTAGTAGAAAAGCCCTATGGGCGAATTTGAAAAACCACCAGCTAGGCTGGTGGATAATTATTAATAAGTTTTTTAGCAACTACTTCTTCGTAAGGTACGAATTGAAAATCAAAATATGTATAATATCCACCTTTTGGACAATTTAAATACTCTGTAATTTGATTGGCTGCAGTTTCTGATATCTGATTTATTCTAACAGCTCCATCATCAGTTTGAACCAATGGTACAACATATCGTGTTTTAGCTTTTATATTAACACAATATTTTTCATCAGTAGGCATTGTACTTCTATAAACTTTATCAGTGTCCTGAAATAATTTAAAACTATCTGATAAGTATTTATCTTCACAAGTTAAAATTTTATCAATTACTTCTTGTTCTGAAAGTGTATATAAATCTTCTACTGTTAAATAACCAGCATTATTCATTGACTTACACATATCTGCTAAAAATTGCATTACTGTTCTGTCTTTATCGCTTACCCATTCAGGCCATAATTTTGAAATTGTATCTATATATTCTTCACAAACTTCTTTATCTTTGAAAGCAAGTTCTTGTATACCATCTTCATTTGTAGTTACCACAATATTGTTATATATTTTTCTAATTTTGTCTAATTCCCAAACTCTGAAAAAAGTTAATCCACTTGCGAATGTATATTCAAATCTATCAGCAGATAGTTTTGGTGTATTGTTGTCAGCAATAGGATAAATCTTATAATCATCTACTTCTTCTAACTTTATACCATCCCTTTTTAACAAACTTATTATTTTTGAAGAATTTCTAATAATGTCCGAAGTTTTTTCTTCAGTAGATTCTTGAGTTTCTGAATCACCATTCATAAAGTCTATACAATGTTTAAATACAGGTGTGGCAATGTCGTGGAATAGACCTGCTAGTGTTTGTTTCTTATCGTGTGTAAAATGCCAAATAATTAAGGCAACACCAACACTATGATCTAAATTAGAATACCAATATCTAACATTAAAGCATTTAGAATAATCTGTACCACAACTCATACTTATTTTACTAATTCTTTCCATTTCATGAGTATCAATATACTCTAATAACCATTCCGGAAATTCTGGCGATAGAATACTAAAATATTCTTTTACTTCATCATTTAAACTATCATAATATTTTTTCATTTTTTTCACATCCTTATATTATAAGCAGGTATCTGCAAAACTTCTGCCAAAATCATTCTGCATAATTACTTGACATTGAATATCAATACTAGTTGTTATTCCATTACCTTCAGCACGATTCATATTATCAAGTACTATTTTATTATTTACTATAATATTAACTGTTTTAAAACAATTATAGTCAAAACCATTAATGCTATTATCTTCGTGATGTATTAATCCTAATCTTATCAAATTAGAAATAGATGTAGATAATTGAAATTCATCACCCAAATCTAACAATTCCATGAC
>CAKOZB010000153.1 GCA_934131055.1 uncultured Clostridia bacterium
AAACTGCATTGAGTTTGTCTATTTTAGCAGAACTGTTCAAAACAACTGCAAATTCGTCACCGCCAATTCTGTAGCACAAACCACATTTGCCATACACACGTTGAATTATTTCTGCAACCTTTTGCAAACATTCATTGCCATACTGGTGCCCGTAGTTATCATTAATCGACTTAAAATTGTCAACATCGAAAACTAATATTGTAGCAGCCATCGATAAATTTGTAGTGTAACTAAAGAAGCTTCGTTGGTTCAGCAACTGAGTCAATCCATCTATATGCTGAGTTAACTCATTATAGTAGATGTACATAAAGACCGATGCTACTGCAATTGTAATCCAGTCCAATCTAAGGTTTGTCAAAATCGATTGAATAATTATGCTACTTGCCATAAATCCTAAAATTAAAATCAAGACATATGCATTTCGATTTTGATACTTTTTGCTGAACATATATGCCTTTTGAAAGTAAAATGCAATACTAACCATATATACCACAATATACAGCCAATACATGTTACCATGATGGTACATATATGTTTCATCAATATAGAATATACCACCGAAAAAAGCTGATATAATCTCAATTACGACATGTACACAAGCAATTGTTTGCATAAATCGCTTTTCATTTTCAGTTACCGAAAAAAAAGCATTCGCACAGGTAATTGAAATAAATGGTGCTACAGAAAATTCCACAACCTTCACTATATAATGAAGAATTACGGTTTCTTCTGATTTTCCATCTAGCAATACCCCAATAAACTCTCCTCCTACTGCAAGCATTATGCCTGCAAACGTAAATATAAGTCCCCGTTTTGTTTCTTTTGCCATGTACCTGTTTCCAGATACTATTGCCATCATTATGACCATTACCATTATTGTAAAAAACGTATTTCCTATATAATATGCATTCATTGTACAATCCTTTCTTTTGTATTTGTTGCTAATCTAAAACAATGGTTTTAACATACCTCCTTATTATAAAAGATATTTACTATAATTTTCACGCATCATATTATACCATTTTTTTACAATTTTTTCAAGTTTTTTGCTTTATTTATTATTAAAAAATAATATCTGCACATATTTTATATGCACATACTACCCTTTCTCTAATCAAAACATAGTTGAAAAAGAATTAAATTTTGACAAGGAAAATAAATTTACAAGGCAAAGGCGCATACTCGGTGTATGTAACCGCGTTGTAAATGAAATTTGACGTAGTCAAAATTGTAATTTTTTTCAACGTTTTAGTCTTATGAATTTTCTCTTTTCCAATAAAATAAATATTGCTGTGCAATACCTTCTAAATCTCCAAATTTTTCTTTTGCAAGCTGTTCTATTTCTTTTTTGTTTACTTTTGCCTCGATTGGATTATGTATGTACAAGTCATTCATTACTCTACGTACCCAAACGTCTATTGGGAATACATCAAATCTTTTTAGTGTTGAAAATAATATTATGCAGTCGGCTACTTTTGGTCCAACACCTGATAGAGTTAGAAGTTCGTTTCTAATATTCTTTGTACTTTTCTCTTGTTTTAACTTTTCTAAGTCGGCTTCACCATTTACAATTTTTCTTGTAGTTTCGAATATGTATTTGTCTCTAAAGCCTAAGCCCAATGCTCTTAAGTCTTCCATACTTGCCGTTGCTAACGCTTCTTGAGTTGGAAATGTGTAATACTCCTGGCCTCTAAACACTATGCATGTTCCATATTTTTTTGACATTCTATCAATTATTCCTTTTATTCTTGGAATATTGTTGTTAGCAGATACTATGAAAGAAATTATCATTTCCCATAAATCTTGGTTTAATATACGGATTCCTTCTCCATATTTAATGCTTTCTTTCATGTATTCGTCAATGTTTGCAAGTTTTTCCTTTATTGCTTCGTAATCTCTATCTAAATCGAAATATTTTCTGCAAACTTCCTTAATGTCTCCATCGCAAACTCCTGTTATTATAATTTTAGTCGGTACATCTAAACCACATTCACTATTTCTACTAGTTTCTTGCTTTACATTTAGTACATTCTTTCCAAATATTCCTGTGTAACTTCCGTCTTCTTGTTCATTCCATCTGAAACATTGGCCACACTCAAAAATATCTCTAGCATTAAAAGATTTACAATTTTCTATTACATATGTTTGTTCCATTTTTTCTCCTTTTTTTCCATTTACTCTATGCTAATTAAAGTATTTTCTTTTAGACTTTTTAATATTTCTAGCATTTTTTCTCTTTCAATTGCAACACATCCAGCTGTTGACTTCTTCACACTACAATGCAAGAAGATTGCGCTTCCATTTCCAGGTACATTTTCTGGATTTGTTTTTATTTCCATTGCATATTCATACTGTCTCGGATAATCACTTAAATGTTCTGCACTTTTCCA
>CAKOZB010000154.1 GCA_934131055.1 uncultured Clostridia bacterium
ATTTTTATATTGTATCATATTTTATGCAAATTTGGATATAATTATATTAAATTTTTTTAAATTATGGGAGGAATTTATGACTAATAAGAGAGTTTGTGAGATTTTAAAGAATAAAGACATTAAAGAAATTTATTACAATGACCAGCCTGTATGGATTCAAGAAGTACATGGAAATAAAGCTACAGTTGGGTTTGTTGGTTCTAATGACACTAAGGATTTATACGTAAAAGAATTGTATGAAGCAAATTAAATTGTTCTAAATATCCTTTTTCATATAAGAGTACTAAGAACGAATTTAAGTTTTTCGCCCAAAAAGGGACGTCCCTCTTGGGCGAATTTATTTTTATTTTAAATAATATTCTACCATTTTTGTATATTCATCTTGTGCATTTAAACAAGTATCAATCAAATATCCTTTTTCTGTTTTATTTTGATATTCTTTTAGTCCTCTATAGTAATATAGTTTATCTTTATCTAAAATGATAAATGGAATTATATTGTTTTTCAAACATTCTTTAAATGCAATTATTCTGCCGACTCTACCATTTCCATCTTGAAATGGATGTATTTTTTCAAATCGAGCATGAAATTCTATTATATCTTATATTGTTACTTATGGTAAAGAATTATACCATTCCATAAGTTTTTGCATGTCTTTTGGAGTTTGCTTAGGTGATGATGTTTTCATGTTTCCTGCTTCGTTTGCTAATTTTTTGTAATCTCCAACATTAAACCATTCTTTTCTACTATCCATAGTTCCTTCTTTTAAAATTTTATGGAATTTTTTTATTATATCCTCTGTGAAATTTTGTTCTGCTATATCCAGCATATAATCAACTAGTTTAAAATGATTTGCAGTTTCTAATATATCATCTACACTTGCAACTGTTCCTCCCTCAAATAAAATAGTGTTAGTCTCAAAAATATACCTTGTTTGTTCCTCAGTTAACTTACTTCCCTCAATATGATTTGTGTTATACGAAAACATAATCTGTGTATTATGATACAAATTTCCCTTTAAGCCCATCTCTTTTTGTTCTCTTAACACTTCTAATACATTAATTTTAGAAACATCAAATTTTTCTTCATCTTTTATTAATTCATCTACAGTTATATTGAACGTTTCAGCAAGCCTTTTTAATGACTCTATATTAGGTTCTATTGTACCTGCTTCATACTTAGATATTGTTGCTGGTTCAACTCCTAATATTTCAGCAATATCTTTTTGCGTCATTTTATTTAATTCTCTATATTCTTTTATTTTATTTCCAACTTTCATAAACTAACTCCTCTATTTAAACTCTATATATTATACCATATTATTGCCATAAAAGAAATAGTATATGTAGTTTTTATTGTTTTGTTTCCATATAAGCAAGTATTTAATTATTTTAAATTGATAATAAATAATAAAATTTAAATATAAAAATTAGTAGTACTTTTCTGCACTACTAAAGAATCATAAAAAAAATTTACACACTAATCTTGACAAAGTCCGTATTTCATTCGCTATGCGAGGCGTGAGCCTTCTTATAGCTTTCTATTATCATTTTAATTTTTCCTTCTTTTTCAAATTTCTCGTCTCTAGCTTTTCCTAGAAAAGTGAAACACGGAAACCGAGGACGTCGACGCTGTAGTCTGTGCTACCGTCGGAACGGCCAGCTGAAGGAAAGCCCGAGCCAGCAACGCTATAATAGCCACCCCTACCAGCACAAGGATTGCTGATGCTGGAAGTTTTCTCTAAAGTCCACTCACATACATTTCCAGCTATATCATATATATTTTGTACCGAAAAACTCCTATCTGCTCCTGTTGTTAATAATATACTTGAACTTGATTCTTTTTTGAATGGATTTGGACATTGTACAAATTTTCCACTTGATAAATATTGTGCATTTGCATTTGTTATTGTCCATAAATTATCTTGATAGTTTCCTATTGTTGTACTATTTTTTATTAAAACATTTGTTGATGTAATTTTAGCTGTATCTTTACTCATAAATGCTAGCACTAAATCCCATTGTACTCCAAACATTAAACTACTTGTTCTACTTCCTGAATTTACATTATTTGCTAAATTCTGTGCCTGTGTCCTTGTTACATATGTGTATGGATATGCATCTGCTTTTGATAATGGAGTTTGCATTCCTTCTATTGTATATTTTCCATCTGAATTTGTTACTGATTTACTTGTTCTATTTTCTGCAATTCCAGCTTCATATCTTCCTACATAAAATCCGCCATTTTCATATA
>CAKOZB010000155.1 GCA_934131055.1 uncultured Clostridia bacterium
CTGTTACGGTAATAATGTTATCAAATTCGTTGCCAGTGCTAATTATTGGTAACCTGTTTGGAGCGATAGCAGTTGCTATGAAAGAGGTAGCCGAGCCAGGACTTCTAAATTCATCAATACCAGATGTAAAAGAAAAGAGTCAAATATATTCTAAAATTGATGGAAAATCTGTTGGAAACTTCTATTATATTTCTGCTTTTTCAGCAATAGTGTCGGGATTTTTGTTTGATATAAATGGATACATACCAATGACAATATGTGTAATAATATTATTAATATCAGCATTACTTGCGACGGGTTTTACAGAACTTACCCCAGTACAGAAACAAGAGGACATTAAAAAATATTATAAAACATATTTTAGAGATTTAAAATTAGCATTTTCGTTCATATTTAATTCGAGCAGATTAAAAGCATTAATGCTATTTTCAGGAGTAATGTATGGAATTATAATGGTTATGAATACATACGAAATGGGCCTTTTAGATGAAATGGAATTATCAGCATCTATAACAGGAATTATATATGCTATAATGCAAATAGTTGCTGGAATATCATCAAAACAGCATGAAAAAATACATCAAAAATATAAAAACAAAACATTATCAATTGTTGGAGTTTCATATACGCTTGCATGTCTAATGGCAGGAATTATTGCTGTTACAGGGTTACCATATTGGCTAATTATAGGAATAATTGTAGCAACATATGCAGTACGTTATTTATCAACAGGCTTTTACTATGTATTAATAAAAAAGTACATAACAAATTTCACGAATGGAGAGGTTGCAAACAAAGTATACTCTGCACATAGCTTCGTAATAGGACTTGGAAACCTAATAATATGCGCATTTGGAGCTATTATTTCATCAAACTTTAGTGTAAAACACTCGATGATAATATTTGGAATAGTATTTTTCACAATAATGATTCTAATATTAAATTATATGAGAACAAGAGTTGGACTTGACCCAAATTCTTATAGAAAAAAAGATATAAATTATAAAGAATATATAGGATTAAAATAGTAGTTGGGTATAATTATACTTTTGAAAAAAACACTTGACAGCCAGCCATAATACATATAAAATAGTATATGTAAAGTATAGCTAATATAAAAATTATAGATAGATAATTAAATAAAATTTATATATTTAGAGAGAGTATTAGATATATATTTATGCACATTGAAAATTTAATAGAAAGAGGTGTTAGATTATGCAAATTGTAATTTATATCGCCATTTTTCTAGTCTCAGCAATCATTTTTACCTTTGTAGGTATGGCAATAAGAAAAAAAGTAGCAGAATCAAAATTAGGAAGTGCAGAGGAAGAAGCAAGAAAGATAATTAACCTTGCACAAAAAGAAGCCGAAAACAAAAAGAAAGAAGAAATTTTTAAGGCTAAAGAAGAGATCATGAACAGTAGAAAAGATCTTGATAACGAGATTAGAGAAAGAAGAAGCGAAGTACAACAACAAGAAAGAAGATTATTACAAAAAGAGGAAAATCTTGAAAACAAAATGGAACACATTGAGAGAAAGGAACAAGAAATCGAAAACAAGAAGCAAGAGCTTGAAAATAAGAAACAAGAAATATCAAAAACATTGGACAAGCAAATGCAAGAGCTTCAAAGAATTTCGGGATTATCTAAGGAAGAAGCAAAAAATCAATTACTTGCAGATATGGACAAGCAATTAACTTTAGAGAAAGCAAACTTAATAAAGGCTGCAGAAAATAAGGTTAAAGAAGAGTCTATAAAAAATGCGAGAGAAGTAATTGGATATGCTATTCAAAAATGTGCGGCTGACCATACAGCAGAAACAACTGTATCTATAGTTCCACTACCAAACGATGAAATGAAAGGAAGAATAATTGGTAGAGAAGGAAGAAATATCCGTACATTAGAGACTTTAACAGGAGTAGATTTAATAATTGATGATACACCAGAAGCAGTAGTAATATCTGGATTTGATGCATTAAGAAGAGAAATTGCAAGAATAGCTCTTGAAAAATTGATGGAAGATGGAAGAATCCACCCAGCAAAAATCGAAGAAATGGTTGAAAAGGCAAAAGAAGAAGTTGCCGAAACAATCAAGGAAGAAGGAGAAAGAGCTTGCATGGAAACAGGAGTAATTGGACTTCATCCAGACATCGTAAACTTGCTAGGAAAATTAAAATACAGAACAAGTTATGGACAAAATGTATTAAACCATTCAATAGAAGTTTCTAACTTAGCAAGAATTATGGC
>CAKOZB010000156.1 GCA_934131055.1 uncultured Clostridia bacterium
ATTAAGGTTTTGTCGTCTTTTCTCGTTACCTCTTCTATTCTTCCTTCTTGCACTTTGTCAATCAAAAATTCTTCTAGAGTTTCACCACTATTGGCTACATCGTATTCCATCGTTAGTTTTTTTACTTCTTCATGTGCTATCTTGCTATACGCACTATCTTGTCTGTCCTTCACATTATCAACTACTCCATTGTTGCCAAATAATACACTTACTGTTACTCCTGCTAATATTAGCAATACTACAATTGTTACTACTAATGAAATTATTGTGATCCCTTTTATTTCTTCTGTATTCTGCATATTCTTCATCCTTCCGTACTATCATTAAGTAATATACTTAATGATAATATAAGAAGTTTTTTTACCTGATTTCAAGCTAGTTTCAATACTTTTGTATAATATTAAATCTTTCTTTTATTCAAACTTTTAATTTGATAAAAAATGTTCTATACCCCTTGATTTTATTTGCTCTTTTGGTATAATACAAAGTATAAAAATTCTCATTAAGTATATTAATTAATGAAAATTAAATCTCATATTTTATAAAATATAATTTATTAGTTATTATTATAAGTTTTTAAATACAAAAAATCGTCCCTTACTGGACGATTTTTTTATGAGTTTTTATTGTTCCTTTTATAAGATTTTTTTAATTTGTTAGTCTTTTTTATCTAATTTTTTGTTTATTTCTGTTGTATTTCTACAAATAATAAGTCTAACTAATATAAGCTCGTATGCTATTCTTACAACAAGGTTTCCTACAACTAAATATACTAAGAAAGCTATAAAACTTGTAGATATTGTAGCAAATGAAGATAATGTAACAAATATAGCACATATTAAGTATAATATTTTTAATACATTCTCAATTGTTAATTTTTTAAATGTTAGAAAATCATACATCCAACCTAAAAAGCCGGTATATCTTCCTTCATTATCTTTTTTTAAGAATGTAAAGTACAATACTATGCCTCCTACAATAGCTAATACTAAAGATACAATTATCCATATAGCACTAGATGCTACAGAATTCATCGCTGATGCGCTTCTTGCATATGATGATGCGTACATGTGAACTCCCCCCTTTCAATTTTTTTCAAATATAGAATACTATAAAATAGTTCAATTTTCAAGAAATATTCATAATTTTTTTTAAAATTGACAACTCAGCTTTATTTGTAGTATAATTAATTTGTAAGCGTGTAGTTATTACACATCACTTTTTTAAGCATTATGGAGGCATCTATATGAACATCATGCTTGTTATTGTCGCTTTGCTGTTCAACCTTCTTTCTGGCGGAACAACAAGTAACGTCCCCACTACTATTGTACCTGATGGTACGGCGTGGTCCAATCCCAATTATCTTGTCCAGCTCATGTACATGTACGGCGGAAACGTCGACATGAACAGAGCATACGAACAAGAATATGACCAAACCTATTATTTTGAAGATGGGTATCAGTCATACGGGTGGGGCAAAGGCTCCTCCGTTAGAGTGCATGGCAATATGAACTCAGGTATCTACTTTGATTTTAATATCAAAGTGGATAATTACCAGCAAGAAGTCACTGTCGACACTCCTGTGGAAGGTTTGAAAGTTGTGACCAGCCAGTACTCTAATGGAGAGGCTGGATACAGCTTTAGCGTCGGTCCCATCAACCTCTATACTGCATTACAGCTTTTCAACTCTGCATCGTCTTATATGGTGCAGAGCAATACAGCAAGCTAAAGAAACTTGTTTATTAAAAAGCTGTAATTACAAAATCTCTCAGAGTCAACTGGCTCTGAGAGATTTATATATATTCATTACCTTTTATTCATATAAAAACTCTGCATTGGTAATTTTTTCCTTGCTCGTTATTTTTAATATATTATATACACTTAATAGCACGCCTGTAGATATTAGCCATAAGTTTCTATAAGTAAAGAAGAAATGCTGATATGAGTGTTGTTTTAATGCCAAATACCAAACAATTCCTAAACAACCTATGCATAAATAAATTACCATTTCTTTATAATTAAACACAATTCTTTTTAAATCCTTAATTTTTACTATTTTTATCACCAATAATATAATAGTAATTATTAAAGCCCAGAAAAATTGTAATCTAATTATTGATAAATTTTGTTTAATGATAT
>CAKOZB010000157.1 GCA_934131055.1 uncultured Clostridia bacterium
GCAGAAGTCGTAAAATATTGTAATCTAAGAAATGTAAAAACTAATCTAACATTGAATACTTTAATTACAGATCATGAGTTTGCTGATGCCATTAAAGTTGCCGAATCTGCTTATAAATGTGGAGTCGATGCAATTATCGTTCAAGACCTTGGTCTTGCTAAGTATTTAATTACTCATTTTCCTGGTATGGAGATTCACGGAAGTACTCAGATGTCTGTTCATAATCTAGAAGGCGTATTAGAACTTGAGAAACTTGGATTTTCACGAGTCGTTCTATCTAGAGAAGTTCCAATTAACGAGATTGAATATATTAGAAATAATTGTAAAGTTGACCTAGAAATATTTGTACATGGTGCACTTTGCATCTCATACTCTGGTCAGTGTTTGTTTTCTAGCTTGGTTGGAGGGCGTTCTGGTAATAGAGGAAAATGTGCTCAGCCATGTAGACTTCCTTATGAATTGCTAGAAGATAAAAATGGTACTGAAAGCGTTCTTGATAAAGGCTATTTACTTAGTCCACGAGACCTTTGTTCTCTTGATACCCTACCTACTCTTGTAAAATTAGGTATAAATTCTTTTAAAATTGAAGGAAGAATGAAAACTCCAGAATATGTTGCAACTGTTACAAGAATTTATAGAAAATATATAGACCTAGCTTTGTCTGGCAACAAATACGTGGTTGATGAAGCAGATAAATTAGACTTACAGCAAGTGTTTAATAGAGGCGGATTCTCTAGCGGACATTTATTATCAGAGCCAAACAGAAAGTTAATTTTCAAAGACAAGCCAAATAATATGGGATTGTATTTAGGAAATATATCAAACTATAATGCAAACAGAGGTCACATCACATTAAAACTAAATCAACCTGTCGGAATTGGTGATACCATAAGCATTGACGGTGAAACAGGAACTTACACTATTTCTGAACTAATAAAAGGAAATACAAATTTGAAGAATGCAGAAATCGGTCAAATTGTAAAACTTGGACGAATGAAAGGAAAAATTAGAGCTGGAGCAAAAGTGTATAAACTTTCTAGCAAAGCTTTAAATGACCAATCAGATAAAACATTTGCCCCAAATTGTGAAAACAAAAAAATTCCTGTAATCTGCTCTGTATCTGTAAAAAAGGACAAGCCTATCTCTATAACTTTAGAGACAAATATTGCCCCATTTTATGATAATGTTTCTGTAGAATTTGTTTCTGACATTATACCAGAAGTTTCGATCAATTCTCCGATAACAGAAACAAGAATTTCAGAACAATTAAATAAGCTTGGAAATACTCCATATACATTTGAAAAATTGAATATCAATTTAGATGAGAATTTGCACATTCCAAGTATAAGTGCTTTAAATAATGCACGTAGAACAGCAATTAATATGTTGCAAGAAAAAATAATAGATAGATTTTTAGAAAACAGAAAACAAAATGTGATTAAGCAAAATGAAACAATTTCTTGCAAGGATAGTTCCGCTACATTAGATAATACAAATGGTTCAGCTGAAAGCATTGCTATTTCAATAAAAAATAGTATTACTTCATCTAGCGCTATGCAGTGCTCTTTTGAAATTTCCAACAGTGTAGACAAAAGAAAGATTAGTGTTTTATTAGAAAATATTAATTTAGAATATGATTATACTCAGCTTGAAAATGTTGATAACATATACATTCCTTTAAAATTTTTCTTGAGCAAAAAATACAATACATTGTTATTCAATTTATCGAGAAAATTTGATTTGTACATATATATGCCAACAATAATAAAGCCGAACTACAAAAATTTATTACTAAACAATATTGATAACATCGTGTCAGACTATGAAATCAAAGGCTTTGTAATATCAAATATTTCTGGTTTTGAGCTTTTGAAAAAATATATTGGTAATGAAAAATATACATTTATTGCAAACTACACAATGAATATATTTAATGAATACAGCATTCAAGAACTTCAATCACTCGGAATAAATGTAGTAACACCATCTGTAGAATTGAATAAATCTATTTTACAGAACTTATGTAGCAACAGTCCTCTACCGGTAGAATTAATAGCCTATGGAAGAAATGTGCTAATGAATTCATCTTATTGTCTACTTGGAAAAAGCAATAAATGCTATCCAAAA
>CAKOZB010000158.1 GCA_934131055.1 uncultured Clostridia bacterium
GTAACTGCCTATTAATTTCCATATTTTTTGATATCAATTTATTATATTCTTCTTCATTTAATTCTATTTTTTGAATTATATTTTCAGAATATTTTGTTTCTACAATTTTTATATTGTTTTTTTCACAATAATATTTAAATTTTTCATTTTCCGAATATTCTATCTCTAGGCTTGCTTGTAATCCATTTTCAACTTCTATTATTTTTCCATTTTCTATTGATGCTAATGCTGTATTTGAATATGCTCTTGTAAGTCCTCCTGTTCCTAATAATATTCCACCAAAATATCTTGTTACTACAATCAGAACATTATTCAGGTTATTTTTTCTTATAACATTTAGAATTGGAGCACCTGCAGTCCCAGATGGTTCTCCATCGTCACTGCTCTTTTCTAATAAGTTTCCATCTTTATCAACGATGCTAAACGCAAAACAGTTGTGCTTTGCGTCATAGTATTTCTTTTTTATTGAATTAATTTTTTCTTCCGCTTCTTCCTTACTCTCTATATGGCAGCTATTTGCAATAAATCTAGATTTTTTCTCCACAATCTCTGCAGTAGAAGCCTCTTTTAAAGTACAAAAATTCAAACTAAAATCCTTTCTGCTACAAGAAGTTAAATTATAATACATACAAGAAATAATTTACGTTTTTGTATAATCCGAATGAGCCTTCGCCTAGAGGAGCTTGCACGCTCCGACCAAGAAGGGCATGATGGATTTTCAAAAACAAATTATTTCTAGGTGTATAGTATTAAACTTCTGAACCTGCCGTAAATCCTGTAGAATATGCAATTTGCAAGTTAAATCCGCCAGTATATGCGTCTACATCTATTATTTCTCCTGCAAAATACAATCCATTAACTATCTTTGATTCCATTGTTTTTGGATTTATTTCTTTTACATTTATTCCACCCGAAGTTACAATTCCTTCTTCTATGGGTCTAAATCCAGATATTGTAATAGTAAAGTTTTTTAGGAGTTTTACTAGGTTCATTCTTTCTTCTCTTGTAATCTCGTTTACTTTTTTATATGGATTTATTTTTGATAATTCAACTACCGTATCAATCATTTTTTGTGGCAATAAATTGTTTAAGCAATTTTTGTATTCTTTGTTCTTTCCTTCTAAAAAGTCTCTTTGTATTCTATTATCAAGTTTTTCCTGTTGTAATGCTGGTTTTAAATCTATTACAAGCTGTATTTTTCCTTCTTTTAAGAGGTTTTCTACATTTTTATATCTTAGTAAATGTGCTGATGAGCTTAATATTGTTGGTCCAGATACTCCAAAATGTGTAAATAGCATTTCCCCAAAATCTTCATATATTGTCTTGTTTTTGTTTGTATCAATCAATTTTATTTGAACATTTCTTAGGCTTAAGCCTTGCATTTGTTTACAAATATTTAAAGATTCGCCTTCTGCTGTTAATGGAACAAGTGATGGTTTTACAGGCACTATTGTATGTCCTAATTTTTGAGCAATTTCATATCCGTCTCCAGTAGAACCTGTTGCAGAATATGTTTTTCCACCAGTTGCAAGAATTACTTTGTCTGCTAAAATTTTCTTTTGTCCACCATTATCATCTTCGTACATTACACTTACTACTTTATTTTCTTTTGTCTCTATTCCTACAACTTTAGTATTAAATTTTATTTTTACTCTTTTATTCTTTAGCTCGGCTTCAAATGCCTTTAACACATCGAGTGATTTATCGGAAGTTGGAAATATTCTATTTCCTCTTTCTTCTTTCACACTGACACCGTGCTCTTTTAAGAAATTGATTATATCTAAATTCGTATAATTATCAAAAGCACTATACAAAAATCTGCCATTTCCCGGAACATTCTGTATAAAATCCTTCATATCTAAGCTACTCGTTATGTTACATCTACCTTTACCTGTAATAAGTAATTTCTTACCTAATCTATCATTCTTTTCTAGCAAATAAACTTCATTTCCATTTTTGCTAGCAGTTATCGCAGCCATCATTCCAGCTGGGCCACCACCAATTACTACAACCTTCATTAAAAATCCCCTCTCCCAGAACAGGTAGTGTAAACTAATTTAATTTTTAATTTAGTCACACCCCTGTTATTTCAAGGTTTATATCACTTTTTTATATAA
>CAKOZB010000159.1 GCA_934131055.1 uncultured Clostridia bacterium
GGGCTATACTTTTAATTTTTATCAAACATGCAAATCTATTTCAATCTAAATTTATTGCTGAATTTATAATAATATGGTTGTATATCTGTTAATATGTCTTTTATCCAAACTATATTTCCATTTTTATCTTCATATTTGATGTTTGGAAATGTTTTTAGTACTTTCTCGTTAGAAAAAATTGTTTTAGAAAAAGCTTTTATTATTTTGTTGTCCATTACTTCATCACTTACCATTAGTATTTGACTATCTTTTACTTCTAAGTTATGTTCTTTTATTAGTCTTGTATAAAAAACTTTTAACCCCAACGCTGTTATTAATAAGTCTACTAATAGAAAAATTGTAAATCCAATAGTCAATATATTAAACCATTTTTTCGATAATTTATTTATTCCCATTTCTATATATGGATTTATAAATCTTACTAAGCATAATGCTAATAATCCCCAGAACACTGTAAATGTTAGTGTAATTCTGCCGTTTATATTAAATGGCATATTTGAATAGTCCCACCATTTTATTTGAAATATTACTTCGCCTATCCAGCTTATTACATATTCAATAACTGAACCTTCTACTGCACCTGCAAAGAATACTGCCCAGTTACTTTTCTTAAATGGCTGAAGCCCTGGTATCATTACAGCTGCACCTAGACCATATATACAACAAAAAGGTCCAAATAAACAACTCTGCCTACTCTCTAATACTCCTTTTGTTAATATTCCAAATATTGTCTCTACTATAAATCCTAAAAAGCTATATACAGCAAAATATGCTAGCAATCGCTTAAAAGTTATCTTTACAACTGGTTCTTCTATTTCTTGTTTCATGTATTATTCCTTTCAATCTTTTCAATTAGTCTATTTATTATATCAATTTCTCTTATATAAAATATTTTCGCCCAAAAAGGGGCGTCCCTATTGGGCGATTTTTTCAATTAATATCCAAAGTAGCCATTTGTAATGTATAAATTATATCTAGAACGTGCCAATGCCGTTAAATATACCTGTCTTAAATTTATGTGATTAGAGCCTAAATCTGTAATATTTACTTTTCGCCTTTGATTATTTTCTACTTTATAAACCTCATCTTTTATTATATCATCTGTTGAATATGTTTGTGATGCCGATACCATACAAGAATAGCATGGTGTATATGCTTCTGGATAGTAGTAGGCATACTTTCCTGAATCAACATCTCCACCTAATAATTGACTATGTGCATTTGAGTCCTCTCCTGTAATAGATACAGTTTTTCTTTCGAATTCACTACTTGCATAGGCTCCTGTTATAGTTACTTTATTAGCTTTTAAGTCGTCTATTAGTCTTAAGCAACCTGGCTTGTGATATTCTCCTTTATTATCAATAATGTAGATAGAATCATTGCCAACTGTTTCTTGGTTTGTATTGTTTGATACTACACAGTAATTGTTATACACCTTTGCACCAATTGGAATTCCTTCTAAAAATGTTACCATGCATACATTATTTTCTATTTTATTCCATTCTTCTTCAGAAAGTTTTGGCATTGTAAATTCGTAACCAACTACAGTATGTGATGTAAAAGTTGCTATTGCAGAAACTAAATTCGTCTCTATTGACCTTCTTATTACATTTCTTCTGTGTTCATTAAAAGCTGATCCAGAATCTAATGGATCGTTTGTACCACTTACATCAAATATCCTAGTATTTCCTAAATTAGATGCAAATCCAACATTTGAACCTCCATTGTTTTCTTCATCTGTTCTAATTGGATTTCCATCCGTATCGACTGCATCATTAGCCGTAATATCTCCTAAATATTTTTTTACCCAGTCAGTAAAACTTATTTTATTTCCATTAAAATCGGTGGTTCCATAAGGATCATCATTATTTAATGACTCAGCATAATATTTCTTTGCACTATCGCTTACTAAGTTCCAACTGCCATTTAAGTATCTTAAATGCTTATTTAAATATGCAATTGTTTCTGGATTTGTTACAAAATCCTTTTTATACTCGCTACTATAGTAAAAGTATCTTTGTCTACCTAAAGTTCCTGTATCATTCTGGCCACTTGCAAAAACTGCATCGTTATTGACTTTATATATTTTTTGGCTATTGTATACAATATATTGAAA
>CAKOZB010000160.1 GCA_934131055.1 uncultured Clostridia bacterium
GTATAATAGTTAGCAATATTAGATTTTTCTAAAGTCGCTGTTCTTACAATTGAATATTTACTTATATTATTTTCTTTTACAAACTTTTGATAATATTCATATTCTCGTTTTTGGTTTTCAAATGAATCTCCTCTATCTCCTCTATATGATGCAAATATAGATACATTATAATTCATTTCTTGATAATAAGTGCCTGTTATTCCAAATGCATAGTTTAAGAATGTATTTAATGAAATGAATACTGTAATGCTTACTACAAGTGATATAACAGTAGTTCTATATTTTTTCTTATTTCTTCTTAGATTTTTGTATGCAATTTCTCCACCTATTCCAAAAATCTTATTAATTATTTTTGGACATTTCATTTTCTTAGCTTTTATTTTTATATCATTACTACTTCTAATTGCAGCAATTGGTGAGATCTTAGCAGCTTTTCTTGCTGAGAATACACATGATAAATAAATTGTTAAGAATCCTAGTCCAACACTTATAGCAATAGCTAGAAGCGGCATGTTAAATACAAATTCAATCTCATTTGTAAACATGGTTTTTCCAACCAAAATAGTTGAAACTTGCATTAAAATTTCTGTTGCTAAAGCACCACATGCTATTCCAATAGGAATAGAAATCAATCCTAATATCATACCTTCAAATAAAACATTTTTCTTAATTTGTTTTTTGGTAGCACCTATACTTGATAACATACCATATTGTTTCATCTTTTCCGTAATAGAAATTGCAAAACTATTTCTAATTACGAAAACACTAGATACAACAATGATTCCCATTACAATTCCAACTAGTCCATACATCATTTGTAAAGTGCCCTCATTTCTTACAACACCAGACCATCTTAATAGTTCACTATTAACAGTATAACTTCCTTGACTTAGTTGTTTAGAGATTTCTTTTGTATCTTCATAAGTTTCTTTAACATTTTTAAATTTAACCAAAATATTTATTGGCTTATCTGCATTCATATTAGTATCATCTAATAATGTAATAACACTATAACCAGGCGCACTATATGGCTCAATTTCTCTGTTTGGTCTTTCAATTATTCCAACAACTGTAAACTCATCTGCTTTTGTATTTGTTAGATGTTCTTCAACATAATCTGTATCACTACTATTTTTAGGATTATTATATACATTATTTTGTGTTAACTCACTTCCATCATCTGCAACTCTTTTTCCAATATTCAAAGTGATTTTATCTCCAACTTTATATAATGAAACACCGCCATTTTCTTCCATATGTTTAGAAATAACTACTTCTTTTGAATTTTGTGGCAATCTTCCTTCTGTTACTCTTAATCCAAAATTATTTAATGCATCTTTATCAAAAGCCATTAAATATATATACGGTTTATAATCATTTTTACTTTCTTTTAACTCAGAATATCCAATGCCTTGAGTTATATATGTACTTTTAACATTTCTATTTTCAAATATATATTTTTGATCATTCTTGCTTATATCAAAAAATGCAGCATGGTAATCTCCATCTAACTCTATTGTATGATTAATCAATGTTTGCTGAAAACTTGAAGCTACTCCTGCAACTGCACATATAAGAGCAGTAGACATTATTATTCCCATGCAAGTCGCAATGGTTCTTTTTATGTTCAATTTCAAACTTCTTAATGTAAATTTATTTAATATATTTTTCATCTTTTTCTTTCCTTTCTGCTAATTTGGGACCGGGTATTTTTTTAGCATTTTTCATCCTTAATAATTTTTCCGTCATCAATCGTAATAACCCTGTCAGCCTCTAAAGCAATCTTTTCATCATGTGTTATAATAATTACTGTTTGATTATATTTTTTATTAGAAATTCTTAATAATGAAATTATCTCTTCAGATGCTTTACTATCTAGATTTCCTGTTGGCTCATCTGCTAGCATAATCGCAGGATTATTTATTATTGCCCTTCCTATTGAAACTCTTTGTTGTTGCCCCCCTGATAATTCATTTGGAAGATGTTTTCTCCTATTTTCCAATTTTAATGTTTTCAATAATTCATCTAATTTAGCTTGTTCCACCTG
>CAKOZB010000161.1 GCA_934131055.1 uncultured Clostridia bacterium
TACTTCCAATGGACAGAGTAATTGAAACAATAGCGTTAGTAATTGCACCAATTGTAATAGTCGAAATATTCAAATTACTAAGAATAAATACTTCTAAGGATGAATAAATTAATCAATTAATTAAGCAATAATTTATATTTTTATAAAGACTCAACATGTCGTGCTTGGTCGGGGCTTCTAACGGCCCCCTCAAAAGGCGCACTTCCAGTTTCGTTTAAAAAAAATATAAATTATTGCTATTTGAGTTAATCTATTAGAAAAGTATGATGAATCTACTATTAAATTATTGCATGGAAAATTTATAATAAAAATTGTAGAATATTGTAAATAAAAGTTGCATATGATAGAATAAGAAAAAAATAAGAGGTAGAAAATGTACGATTTAATTATTAGAAGAGGATTGAATAAGAAAAAGGTGACAGTTTGCATTATTTTATTAATTCTTTTTGTTACTTTAGCAACCATTTCTGGAATAAGGCTTGCAGAACATCATGAAGTAAAAAAACAAGCAAAATTATATGAGGAACAACAGGCTCAAATAAGAAAAGAAGAAGAGGAAAAAAAGAGGCAAGAAGAACTAGCAAAGCAAGCAGAAATTAATAAAAGAATAGAGCAAACTAGCAGAGCTTTCACTGATGAAGAAAAAGATAGAATAAAGCATATTTATCGTTCTACTGGTGAAAAAAGAGTATTTTTAACATTTGATGATGGTCCATCTGAGACGGTAACACCACTGATTTTAGAACTGTTAAAAAAAGAAAATGTTAAGGCAACTTTCTTTACGCTAGGAACGAATGTAAACAACTATCCAGATTTAGTGAAAAGAGAATTTGATGAAGGACACTATGTAGCAAATCACGGATATTCACACAAATATTCCACAGTATATGCATCACCAGAAGCTACATTAAACGAATATAATTATACAGAAGATGCAATAAGAAAGGCACTAGGAAATAATTCATATATGTCAAAATTATTTAGATTCCCAGGTGGTTCGAATGGAGGATATTATGATGAGGCCAAGCAGAATTCCAAAGCATTACTTCATGAAAATGGAATTATGCATTTAGACTGGAATAGTTTAAGTTCAGATGCTGCAGGAGCAAAGACCAAAGAAGCTTTGTTACAAAATGTAAAAGACACAATGGGAGAAAAAGATAGTGTTGTAATATTGATGCACGATTCCAGTGATAAAATATTAACATATGAAATGCTATCAGATTTGATTTCTTATTTAAGAGAAAAAGGCTATAAATTTGAAAACATATATGATTTATTAGACTAGATAATCTGAGGAAGGAATACTTTTTATGTATGATGTTATAATAATAGGAGGAGGTCCTGCTGGCATTACAGCTGGAGTATATATTAAAAGGGCAGATTTTAGAGTTTTAATAATTTCTAATGGAGAGGGTGCCTTAACAAGAACCGAGAAAATAGAAAATTATTATGGATTCGAAACTCCTATTTCAGGAAAAGAATTGATAGAAAAAGGCGAGAAACAAGCAAAAAATCTAGGCATAGACTTAGTAAAAAAAGAAGTAATTGGCGTAAAATATGCTGAAAATGGTTTTGAGGTAACAGTTGCAAATCAATCGAAAAATGAAAAGTATACTGCAAAAATAGTTGTAATTGCAACAGGAGTAAATAGAAACAAGCCAAACATAAAAGGATTACAACAATTTGAAGGCAAAGGTGTAAGTTATTGTGCAGTGTGTGATGCACCATTTTATAGAAATAAAGATGTTGCGGTATTGGGAGAAGGAGAATATGCAATTGGAGAAATTGAGGAGCTACTACCAATTGCAAAGTCTGTAACAATGCTTACGAATGGTAAAGAACCTATAGAAAATAGAAGCATTAATGTACAGATAAACGAAAAAAAGATACGTGAATTTAGAGGCTTAGATAAAATAGAAGAGATAGAATTTGAAGATGACTCATCACAAAAAATAAACGGAGTATTTATTGCGCAAGGAACAGC
>CAKOZB010000162.1 GCA_934131055.1 uncultured Clostridia bacterium
TAACATATCCTTTTTTTCCATCAATTTCCATACTTACTGGTTCTAAATCTCCATGGCATTCTTCTGCCCTATCTCCAGGATTTACGTCTACATGTTTTGAATGCAAACAATATGGGCAATGGTTTCTGCATGAGTAGCCTAGCTTTGGCACATGTTTTCCACAATTTTCACATGTAAATTCTTCGTCTATTTCTGTAAAATTTCCAGCCATTTTCCGTTCCTTTCATTTTCAACTCTAATCTCCAAATATACTTCCACCAACAAATTCTCTTAATAATGAGTTTTGAGGTATTAACCCCTCATCAACTTCTTCGAAATATTTTAAAAATTCTGCCAATCTCTTTGCTTCTGCATATTCTGGTTCTGCATTTGTTATTTCTTGTAATAATGGTAGTGCTTGCTTTTTCAAGACACTTAATTCATATATTAATGATGAATTGAACATAACATCACAATTTTCTTGATATGGGAATATATTTTTGTTTTCTCCTCTATTAACACTTGCCCATGTTCTTAATGTGTGTAATGCACTATATCCTCTAAAATTATTATCTCTAACAATTCTTCTGATTAATCTTGTATCTGTTGTAGATATTCTGTTGCAATAATCTATATTTAAAACAGTTAAATCACTTATGTAAATCTTATATTTTTGTTCCATTGGTATCGAACTTGTAAGTTTATCATTTAAACAATGAATTCCCTCTATTACAAGAATTTCGTCATCTGCAAGATGCATCTTTTCGCCATTATAACGTTTTGTGCCAACTTTAAAATCAAATGTTGGTACATCTATTGTTCCACCGTCTAATAATGTTTTTATATGATTATTAAATAGTTCTAAGTCTATTGCCTCTAAGCATTCAAAGTCATAGTCTCCATTTTCGTCTTTTGGATTATCTACTCTTTCCACAAAATAATTATCGACTGAAATTGTTACCGGTTTTAAGCCATTTAATCTTAGTTCAACACCCAATCTCTTTGCAAAAGTAGTCTTTCCAGATGACGATGGGCCAGCTATTAAAACCATTTTTACATTTTTTCTTTTTGCAATATCGTCTGCGATATTTGCCATTTTCTTTTCATGTAAAGCTTCTGAAAGTAGTATTAAATTCGATGTTCTACCTTCTTTAATTTCTTTATTTAATTTATACAAAGTATCTATTTGAAGCACTCTGTGAATATCTTCGTATTCTTCCAAAGTAGATAATAGTTTTTTGTTGCTCTTATAATTTGTAAGTTCATTTGGCTTTTCTGCAGATGGATATCTAACTAAGAAACCATCACCATATTTAATAACATCAAAAACATCTGTATACGCCGTTGTTACAGGCATTACTCCAAAGAAATAATTGAAATAATCTTCACAGTAATATAAAGATACTCCCTCTTTTTGAGTATTATCAATTTGAACAATTCCTCTTAAGGTTTTCTCGTTAGAATAAAACTCTTCTGCCTCTTCTTTAGTCATAACAACTTTTCTTATTTCTAAATTTTGATTAATTATCTCTTGCATTCTAGCTTTAACTTTTGCAATCATATCATCAGTAATTTCCATGTTATCAATTTTGCAAAACATTGCACTAGATAACTGATAATTTACACTAAGCAAAGCCTCTGGATAAACTTCGTTTAAAGCCTTTGCCATTATGTATAAAATTCCTCTTATATAAATTCTGTGTCCATCCTTTGAGCTAGTATCTAATAATTCAATATTATCAATTTCGTTTGCCTCATAGTTTAAAGACTTAACTTCATTATTGCACATACACGCAATAATTTTTCTTCCCTCTTTTGTAGCATTTTCTATCTCATTTTTGTATTTTTCTATAACCTTCATCTGGTTGTTTCAGTCCTTCCTTTAAAATAT
>CAKOZB010000163.1 GCA_934131055.1 uncultured Clostridia bacterium
CTGTATTTCCACTTACCCTGAATGTTGTACTATCTGGATAAGTTATCGTTCCACTCGTTGCTGATAGCGTTACTTTTCCTTCTGCCTTATTTACTATTGCTGTCTTTGTTACCGTCTCTGTTTTATAACCAATTCTACTTGCTCTTACTGTTACCTGTACAGATGACGCATTTGTTATTGTCGGCATCGTTGCACTATATGTTTTTCCATTATCTGTCGAGTATTCTATCTTTGCATCTGTTGGCTTTACTTCTAAATTAGAAATTACATCATGCGTTTTCTCATCATATGTTCCGATATATGCTTCTACAATTAATGAAAAATCTCTATTCTCTGATTCTATTTCTACTGTATAGCCATCTTTTTTTACTTCCAGTGTTTTATCATCTTTTCTTGTTACTTCGTCTACTCGTCCTTCCTTTACTTTTTCTTCTAAAAATTCTTCTAATGTTTCTCCACTATTGGCTATATCATATTCTGTTGTTATCTGTTTTACTTCTTCATTTACCAATTTCTGATAAGCATTATTTTTTCTGTTTCTCACATTATTTATTAGTCCATTTTCTCCGAACAAAGTTCCTATAGTTACACTTGCTAATATTAGCAATACCACAATTGTAACAGCTAGTGCTACCATAGTTATTCCACTCGCCCTTTTGTTTCTCTCGTCCATGAATTTTTTCCTCCCGTTTTATTGTTTACAAACATTTGCAATGTTATTCAATTCGTATATTCGGTTGTTTCCGAATATATATGTATTTTATCTTTGCGTTTTATAATTGTCAATATGGTATTTGGATTTTTCCGAATAATATTTTTCTTTTATTTGTTATACTTTAGAAAATGTTTATTTAGGAGGCTTACAAGAATGTTATCGTCTGAAGCAATTAATCTTAGGATTACAGAATTATTAAAAGAACGCAATATGTCAGTTTATAAATTATCGTATTTAGCTGGCATTTCTAATTCAATTATTAGTGATTTTAGACGTGGTAAAGTTAAAGAACCTTCCATAAGTTCATTAATTCACATATGCGAAGGTTTTGATATTAGTCTCAAAGATTTTTTTGATTCACCATATTTTACCGATGTTGAAGCAGTTGACAGAATAGAGAAATCTAACAATAATAAAGTAGTTTAGTCTATTATTAATAATCTTTAAAAAAAGTTCTTAGTAACTTTTGAAATATTGTCGTCAATTTTTTCACCTATAAGTTCTAGTTGTTAAAATAATAAATACCGGATTTTTATTCCGGCATTATTTTTTTTCTTCATTTTTTTCTATTTTAACATATTTAATATGTTCCACATTATTATTTTTGCTTCTCTCCACCATTTTTTCATATACTCTATCTCGTAAATCTTGTTGTCTTTCTTTTAATGGTAATTCTTCGTTTGGATAAAATGGTCCATCTACATATGAGACGAGTTGTATTTTCTTATTGTGTCTACCATAGCTTTGATATGTATTTGTTATACAATATGCAGGCGCATTTAATTTTACTGGATACTTGAATGACACTGCTTTGAATGGTCTTATTTTTGTATAATATGGCCAAATATGAGCTTCTGGGTATATTG
>CAKOZB010000164.1 GCA_934131055.1 uncultured Clostridia bacterium
CCATTACATTTGTCTCATAATTTTCAAAACCAGACGACAAGCTTCCATTTGATATAATTACCGTTTTATTTTTAAAATATTCCTCAATTGAATTTTTATAAATTTTTTCTTGTGAATCTTCTAGTTTTTCGAAATATTTATACTTGATTTCTTCTGGTTCTAACAAAGCCTCAATTTTCTTGCTTCCAGCCTCATTTCCAGCAAGTACAATAACTCTCTTATTTTCGTCTAGTGCTTTCTTTATTTCTGTAGTTAAAATGTTCAATTCACTCTTAAAAAAGTGCATATCTCTGTATTTAAAATTAAATACATTTGTAGAAAATTTTGTGGTATTTTTATCACTTAATAAGTCTGTTTCGTACAAATATATCAACTGATTTTCCACATTTTCCACAGCATATTTTGCAATATTTTTTATAGAATCTGGAACAATTCTATCTTTTTCTAGCAAAGTTTCAATAAGTTGATTATTATCATTAATTATATTTTCTTGTCTTACATTTATTTTCTCAATATCATCTAAGCATATTAAATAATCTTCTCCAATGTATTCCATAAAAGACGATTGCTTATCATAAAACTCATTAAAATATTTATCAACCTTGCTTATATAATCTCCATTTCTTATAAGTTCTATGTCTTCTGTTATATTTTTAGAGTTTTCTTCACTCGCATTCTCTTTTTTAGCCTCAATTTGTTTGCAAATTTCATCAATATTTTTTGTTACAATAAGCTCATGTGATGGATAAATTCTAGCTTCTTCAATCATCTTATTAGAACGTTGAGAAGTTATGCTAAAACTTCTAATCGAATCGACTTCATCTCCCCAGAACTCAATTCTTACACCCTGTGTGTTAGTAGTTCCAATATCTAAAATTCCGCCTCTAACACTAAACTGACCTTTTCCATCAACTATATCTGCCCTTTCATATCCAAGGTGAATCAAGCTTTGCTTTAATTCTTCCAAATTGAAACACTTACCAACCTTAAACTCTAATAAAGCCTGATACACTTCTTCTTTCGAAATCATCTTTTGCATCATTGCTTCTATAGTTGTAATTACAATTAGTCTATTTTCACTTTTTTTAACAGATTTTTCTTGTTCAAAAATTTTATTTAATGTTTCTATTCTTTCATATGGCAAATCTTTACTCTCTGCCACATAGTCATATGAAGCTATTTCTCTCTTTGGAAAATATACAACATTGCCAGAAAAATATTTTAAATCTTTATATATTTTTTTAGCCTGCAATTCATTATAAGTTACTATGCAAATGTTTCTATCTGCAAGCTCTTTCGTAGCCTCTAATAATTGTATTTTTCCAACGCTAGATAAGCCCGATAATACTACCGGACTTATTTTTTTATTTATATCTGATACATACTCTTTAAACTTTTTCAAGTTTTCAAGCTCTTTAATTAGAATATTCATTACTATTCCTCTTACATATTTTCTAGATATTTAATATAAATTTTTGCACAACATTCACAGTCAAATTCTGCCCTATGGAACCCATCTTCTTGAATTCCAATATATCTTGCTACTGTATTTAGC